>JBGPLD010000326.1:0-2529 GCA_041486325.1 Gammaproteobacteria bacterium | reverse complement strand
TATCCTCGGCAAGCGCGCGGTCGATCAATTCTTCGACGACGATGGGATCGATCATGGAGTCACGGAACGCGCGGGCATGAGGCACCGCAGCTTCGGATTTTTGGAATTCACTCGGAATTATCGGCCTTAGCGACAGCCGCGGCAAGCGTGTTGGCGCTATAATGCGCGCCTTTCCAGGCTTGCAAGAGGCGCCCCTTTGAGCGCGGACCCCTCGCACAATTCCATGATCAAGACACCCGCGCTGCGTGTCACCGTGGTTGTGCTCGCCGTTGTCGTTCCGGTCATTGTCATCGTGCTGCTGACGCAGCTGGTATTCCGGAGCAGTCAGCCCGACAAGGACAGCCGCGTTATGTCGCCCGCAGCCGTGGAAGAGCGCATCAAGCCGGTCGCCGATGTCAATACGGGCGAAACCGCCGCTGCCCGAGCGCCCGGGGCGAGCTCCGTCACCGCGGTTTCCGGGACAGCCGGCAAGCCGGATGGACGAAAGGTGTATGAATCGACCTGCACCGTCTGTCACGGCACCGGCGTCGCCAATGCGCCCAAGTTCGGCGACAAGGCGGCTTGGGCTCCACACCTCGTGCACGGCGTCGGGCATCTCTACGAGAACGCGCTGAAAGGCACAGGCGCGATGCCGCCGAAAGGCGGCAATCTCACGTTGCCGGATGCAGACGTCAAGGCGGCGGTGGATTACATGGTCGGCGCGGTGAAGTAGTTCTGGCCGTATGAAGCCGACGGGCGGCCGGTCGTCCTGTTAGTGTGTAGCGACCTAAGTAGCGTGCGCCGGGCGCACGTGCCGGTGCCCATGGTTGTCGTGCGCATGGCGCACGCTACGCAGGAGAAGCACCGTGATCGATCACCTCGACCATATCGTCCTCACCACGGCCCGCACCGAGCAGTGCATCGATTTCTACACGCGGGTGCTGGGAATGAAGTTCGAGCGCTTCGGCCAAGACCGCATGGCGCTGAAATTCGGCAATCAGAAGATCAACCTGCACGAAAAGGGCAGGGAGTTCGAGCCGAAGGCCACGGTCGCGCTGCCCGGCACGCTCGACATCTGCATTATATCGGCGGTGCCGCTGAAGGACGTGATCGCTCGCCTCGCCGCGTGCAACGTGCCTATCATAGAGGGACCGGTGATGAAAACCGGCGCGCAGGGACCGATCCGCTCGGTCTATGTGCGCGATCCCGACGGCAATCTGATCGAGATTTCGGAGCAGGCCGCTTGAGCCTGCGTTTCATTCAATAGGAGGAACGACCATGAGACTCATGCAATTCGCTGGAGCGGTCATCGCCTTCGCGTTCTTCACCGGCGTGCAGGCGCAGCAGCCCATCATCATAAAGTTCAGTCACGTCGTCACCGACGCAACGCCCAAAGGCAAGGGCGCGATCCGGTTCAAGGAGCTCGCCGATGCGAAGACCAACGGGCGAGTCAAAGTGGAAATCTATCCCAACAGTCAGCTCTACAAGGACCGCGAGGAGCTCGAGGCGCTGCAGTTGGGCGCGGTGCAGATGCTCGCGCCCTCGGTGTCAAAGTTCGGGCCTCTTGGGGTGCGCAAGTTCGAAGTATTCGATCTGCCCTACATGTTCCCCGACGAGAGGTCGCTCGAACAGGTCGTCGAAGGCCCGGTCGGCACAGGACTCTTCAAACTGCTCGAGCCGAAGGGCATCGTCGGGCTCGCCTACTGGTTCAACGGCTTCAAGGAATTCACCGCCAACAAACCGCTGCGAAAGCTCGACGATTTCAAGGGCCTGAAAATCCGCATCCAGTCCTCCAAGATCATCGAGGGCCAGATCAAGGCGCTAGGCGCGATCCCGCAGGTGATGGCGTTCTCCGAGGTCTACACGGCGCTGCAGCAGGGCGTGGTCGACGGCGAAGAGAACACACCCTCGAACAAGTACACGCAAAAAATGCACGAAGTGCAGAAGCACATGACCCTGTCGGACCACGGCGTGGTGATGTACGCGGTGATCGTCAACAAGAAATTCTGGGACGGCCTGCCGGCAGATATTCGCAAGGGTCTCGGCGAAGCCATGGCGGAATCGACCCGGTACGTATGGGACATCGCGAAGAAAGAAAACGACGACGCGCTGGCGAAGATCAAGGCGGCGAAGACGACCGAAGTCTACGTGCTGCCGCCGGCGGAGAAAGAGGTGTGGCGCAAGGCGATGCTGCCCCTCTACCAGGAATACGAAGGCGTCGTCGGCAAGGACACGTTGCAGGAAATCGAAAAAACAGTCGCGCAATCGTCGGCGAAAAAATAGCCGGCTTCAGCTTCGGCTGACGCGGCTCATCCGCCGCGCGGCGTCCCCATGCGCACGTTCAACCGCGTTCTCGATCATCTCGAAGAATGGCTCGTCGCGGGCTTCATGGCGCTCGCGACCCTGGTGGTCTTCGTCGCGGTGCTGCACCGCTACACCGCCTCCATTCCCTGGGTCTGGCAATTCACCCAGCACCTGAGCCTTACCTGGGCGCAGGAGCTGTGCATTTATCTCTTCATCTGGATGGCGAAATTCGGCGCGGCGTACGGC
>JBGPLD010000325.1:0-2530 GCA_041486325.1 Gammaproteobacteria bacterium | reverse complement strand
TGCGTGCGAGGATCGAGCCGCAGCCCCCGCGCCCTGCAGTCGGCGGCAAAGCGGCGCAGCGCAACGGGCCGGCGCGGCCGCGAAAACACGACGCGGGGCTTGGGCTCGGACAGGTATTTGCCGAGAAAACGCGCCACCTCGCGCCTGCTCCAGCGGATCTTCGCCGACACGGCGGCGGCATGCCGCATCATCGCGGCGGGAATCTCGGCGGCGTGGCGTTGCGGCCGCAGCCCCGGGTCGGCGTACTGGCCGCGCAAGGCGACTCTGTCCTGCAGGAATGCAAGAAATTCCCGCGCCATCTCTGCATCCGAAGGCGCGCGAAATCCGATCGAGTAGGTGAAGGATTTCTCGAGCGCGATGCCCTGGTGGGCCCATCCCGGCGGCAAGTACAGCATGTCGCCGGGCCCGAGCAGCCATTCCCGGTCCGGGCGGAAATCGCGCAGGATCCTGAGCGGCGCCGCCGGATCGAGCTCCAGGCGGCGCTGATTGCCGACGCTCCACCGGCGCCGTCCCGGGCCCTGAAGGAGAAATACGTCGTAGGAATCGAAGTGCGGGCCGACGCCGCCGCCGGCGACGGCGTAACTCACCATGACATCGTCAAGCCGTGCGTAAGGAACGAAACTGAATCGCCTCAGCAGATCGTCCGCGGCGGGCAGATCGAGGTTCAGGCCCTGCACCAGAAGCGTCCAGCCCGACTTCGGCAGGCGCGCAAATTCGGTGCGCGCGAACGGACCGTGACGCAGATTCCACGCTCCGGCGCGGTGCTGCACCAGGCGCGCTTCCGCGTCCTCGCGCGAGGCGAGCGCAAATAATTCAGGCGCTTGCACCACGCCCTTAAAGTGGGGAATCGCATCGCGCACAAGAAGCGGTTTTTTTTGCCAGTATTGCGACAGGAATGTTTTGGTGGATAATCCGCCAAGCAGTTGCATTCTCATCGCCGCGATTATAGTCTGTTGCTGCCTCGATTCCGGACGGGTAAAACTTGCCTCACGCACACGAAGCGTCGATCGGATCCACCGCAAGCCTGCGTGACGTCCTGCATGCGGGTCAACCTGCGCCGCATTTTTCGCTGCCCGATGCCGACATGGAAACGGTCGAGCTGGGGCAGTTCAGCGGCAAGAAGAACGTCGTGCTGTATTTCTATCCCAAGGACGGCACCCCGAGCTGCACGCTGCAGGCGACCGATTTCTCCGACCACGAAGACGAGTTCGCGCGCTACGACTGCGTGGTGCTGGGCGTGAGCCCCGACGACTGCCTTTGCCACGCGGATTTCCGCGACCAGAACGGCGTTTCGATCCGCCTGTTGGCGGACATGGAAGGCGAAGTGTGCCGGAGCTATGGCGTGGTGCACGAAAAGGAAGCCAACGGCGAGAAAAAAACCTGCATCGTGCGTTCCACTTTCGTCATCGACAAGCGCGGCATGCTGAGGCACGCGCTCTACGGCGTGAACCCGAAGGGCCACTCGGCTGAAGTGCTGAATCTCATCAAAGCGCTGCGCTAAGGCAGAAGGAGTCCTGCGCTCCGGGTTATTGCAGTCCGTCTTGCGCATCGCCAAGCATACAATCGTTTCTCTCGACGTCGAGATCTCCGACCTCTGGGGCCATTCGATCCAGCGGTCCGGGGAGCCGGTGCAATATCTGCACGGCGGTTTCGGCAATATTTTTCCGGCGGTCGAGTCCGCCCTCGAGGGCAAGGGCGTGAAGGACCGCGTCGAGACACGGCTCGAGCCGCAGGACGCCTTCGGCGATTACGACGCAAATCTGCTGAGGGTCGAGCCGCGCAGCCGTTTTCCGGCAGAGCTCGAGGCCGGGATGCGCTTCGAGGGAGAAGCCGTCGGCGGCGACGAGGGACGGTTCTTCACCGTGACCGACATCGCCGAGGACAAGGTGGTGCTCGATGCCAACCATCCGTTCGCCGGCATGGCGCTCATATTTTCCTGCACGGTGGTCGGCGTGCGCTCGGCGAGCGAAAGCGAAGTCCGCAGCGGCGCGGCCGACGATCCGGAATCCGTGATCCTTAGAATTCTGCCATAGTGCCGTCATCGCGCGGATCGCGCGGCCCATCGGGGAGGAAAACATGTCCGGGATGATGAGCGTCGTCTCCTACGGCATTGGGACCGTCATCGGCATCGCCCTCTTCGCCGCGCTGGTGATCGTCTTTGTCCGGGACATCACGCAGAAAAAGCACACGGTCCTGCGCAACTACCCGGTCATCGGGCACCTGCGCTATCTCCTGGAGAAGCAGGGCGAATACTTCCGGCAGTATTTCTTCATGAACGACCGCGAAGAGCTGCCGTTCAACCGCGCCACGCGCGGCTGGGTCTATCGCCTTGCCAAGGCCGAGGCCGGCGTGATCGGATTCGGCTCGACCAACAATACCAACGAGCCCGGCTCGATCCTGTTCGTCAATCATCCCTATCCGGTGCTGGAAGAGGACCGCCTGCCGACGCCGCCGCTCTCGATCGGCGAGGGCTACTGCAAGGAGCCGTTTCTCGCGCGGTCGGTGATCAACATCAGCGGCATGAGCTTCG
>JBGPLD010000324.1:0-2549 GCA_041486325.1 Gammaproteobacteria bacterium | reverse complement strand
GCTTGTTGCTGATCGTGGTGGTGATCGGCGGCATCTACGGCGGCGTGTTCACGCCCACCGAGGCGGCGGCGATGAGCGCGGTATACGCCTTTTTCGTCGCCGTGTTCGTCTACAAGGACCTGAAGCTCTCCGAGGTGCCCAAAGTCCTGCTCGCTTCGGCCAACATGAGCGCGATGCTGCTCTACATCATCACCAACGCCATCCTGTTCTCGTTCCTGCTCACCTCCGAAAATATCCCGCAGGCGATGGCGCAGTGGATCATCGACAAGCATCTCTCCGTCTGGATGTTCCTGCTCGGGGTCAACGTCCTGCTGTTGATCGCGGGCAATTTCATGGAGCCCTCATCCATCGTGCTGCTGCTCGCGCCCATCCTGTTTCCGGTGGCGATGAAGCTCGGCGTCGATCCCATACATTTCGGCATCGTCATGACCATCAACATGGAAGTCGGGCTGATCCATCCTCCCGTCGGCCTCAACCTCTACGTCGCGAGCGGCATCGCCAAGATGGGGCTCACTGAAACGACCATCGCGTTCGCGCCGTGGATCGTGGTCATGGTGCTGTACCTGTTGCTGGTGACCTACGTCCCGGAGATCGCAACCTGGCTGCCGGACCTGATTTACAAGCGTCCCGGATGACGGAGCTTCCTGACTTCGAACTCCGCTTCCGCTAAAATGGCGCATCCGCTGATCGAGGCCCGCTTTCCGGTGAAAGCGTCGCTTCACCTGCGGAGTGCCGAATGAATTCTCATTTCACCGCACCCGCGGAATAGTGACAGATGCGTGAACATCCCTCACCCCGGCCCTCTCCCTGGGGGAGAGGGTGAATACTAGACTGCGCGCTACACGCTTCGTCAGATGAGAATCGCCTTCATCGCCGATCCACTGGATTCGTTCAAGATCCACAAGGACTCGACCTACGCCATGATGGTCGAGGCGGCGAAGCGCGGCCACGAGCTGCACTTCCTGCTGCAGGAAAACTTGATGTGGAAGGGCGGCCGTGTCATCGGCGAGAACTGCCGGCTCACCCTGACCGGAAAGACAGAGCCCTGGTACCGGGCCGAGCCGCCGACGCAGGCGCCCCTCGCGGAGTTCGACGCGGTGCTGATGCGAAAGGATCCGCCGTTCGACGCGGAATACCTGGCGAGCACGTGGCTCCTTTCGCTTGCGCAGCGCGAGGGCGCGCAAGTCTTCAACGACCCGCGCGCGCTGCGCAACCACAACGAGAAGCTCGCCATCGCCGAGTTCACGCAATTTGCCGCGCCGACCCTGGTGACGCGCCTCGAGAAGGAACTCCAGGAGTTCGTCGACGCCAACGGCGACGTGGTGCTGAAACCCCTCGAAGGCATGGGCGGGCAGTCGGTGTTCCGCGTCACCGACAGCGACCCCAACCGCAACGTGATCATCGAGACGCTCACGCGCGACGGCGCGAAATCCATCATGGCGCAGCGCTACATCCCGGAGATCCGCGACGGCGACAAGCGTATCCTGCTGATCGCGGGCAAACCCGTGCCTCACTGCCTTGCGCGTATTCCCAAGCCCGGCGAGACGCGCGGCAATCTCGCCGCCGGCGGCACCGGCATCGCCCGGCCTCTTTCCAAGCGCGATCTGGAGATCGCCGGCGCGCTCGGACCCGAACTGGCGCGCCGCGGCCTGCTCCTTGTGGGACTCGACGTAATCGGCGACTGGCTCACCGAGATCAATGTCACCAGCCCCACCTGCTTCCAGGAAATCACCCAGCAGACCGGGTTCAATGTCGCCGGAATGTTTCTCGACGCATTGGAAGCAGCCCGCGGCGGCGCACCGCAAACGGCGTCAAAACCCTCGTCATGGTAGGAATCCTCATCGTCGCGCACGGTGCGTTCGGCGAGGCGCTCATTCACAGCGCGAGCCACGTACTGGGCAAACGCCCGCTGCAGGTGCAGCAGCTGGGGGTGACGATTCACGACGATCCCGGCGCCATCCTGCCCCAGGCGCAGGAACTGGTGCGCCAGCTCGACGGCGGCGCCGGCGTGCTGGTGCTCACCGACATCCTGGGGGCGACGCCTTCGAATATCGCCACGCGGCTGCTCAAGCCGGGCAAGGTCGAGGGGATCTCGGGCGCGAGCCTGCCGATGCTGATCCGGGCGCTTACCTACCGCGAGGAGCCGCTTGCCGCCGTCGTGGACAAGGCGATCAGCGGCGGGTGCGAGGGCGTGGTCCATATGAACACCGACACATGCAATGCCGCAAACCGAAGCTGAAATCGTCAACAAGCTCGGGCTGCATGCGCGCGCCGCGGCGAAACTTACGCAGATTGCCGGCGGCTTCTCGGCGGACATCTGGCTCGCGCGCAACGGCCGCCGCGTGAACGCGAAGAGCATCATGGGCGTGATGATGCTGGCCGCCGGCAAGGGCAGCCGCATCACGATCGAAGCCGAAGGCGAAGACGCGGACAAGGCGTTGGCCGCAATTCTCCGGCTCATCGCCGACCGCTTCGATGAAGCGGAGTGAGGGCACGTGAAGCCGGCTGATTCTCCCCAGGCCATCGGCGCGAGCTTCACCCTGCACGGC
>JBGPLD010000323.1:0-2582 GCA_041486325.1 Gammaproteobacteria bacterium | reverse complement strand
GCTTGATGCCGGCGGCGTTGACCGCGTCGCGCCACATCGGCGCTTCGCCGCGCAGGAATTCGGCGAATTCAGACGGCGTGTTGCCGACGGGATCGACGCCGATCGCCTCCAGGCGCTCGGCGGTGGCCGGCTCGCGGACGATTTTCGCGACTTCCTGTGCAAGCCGGTCGATGACCGGCTTCGGCGTGCCCGCGGGCGCGAGATAGCCGTTCCAGGTGACGATCCGGAAACCGGGGTAGAACTCGGCAATGGCCGGAATCTCGGGGAGCCTGGGCGCGCGCCGCTCGCTCGAGACGCCGAGCAGGGCGATTTTCCCGCTCTTCGCGTGCTGTATGAAATCCGAGGGATTGCCGAAAACCATTTGAACCTGGCCGCCGACGAGATCGGCCACCGCGGGCCCGCCGCCCTTGTATGGAATGTGCGTCATCCGCAGGCCGGCGCGTGCGAGAAACAACTCGGACGAGAGATGGATAAGGGATCCGGGGCCGGCCGAGCCGTAATTCAGCTGCCCGGGCCGGCTTTTCGCGTATTCGACAAATTCGCTCACCGATTTCGCCGGAACAGAAACGTGAACGCCGAGCACGAACGGGTTGGTGCTGACGATGGAGATCGGCGCGAAATCCCGGAGCGGATCGTAGTTGACTTTCTGCACCAGCGGTACCGTGGAGATTTGCGGCGAGGCGGCGAAAAACAGGGTGTAGCCGTCGGCCGGAGCCCTGGCGACGAACTCGGCGGCGATTGCGCCGCTCGCGCCGATGCGGCTCTCGATGATGAATTGCTGACCGAACGCCTCCGCGAGCCGCGGGGAAAGAATGCGTGCCTGGCTGTCGGTATTGCCGCCGGCTGCAAAAGGCACGATCACCTTGACCGGCCGTTGCGGCCAGGCCTGTCCCTTCGGCAAGCTCAGGGCAGGCTCTGAGCCCGTCGAAGCGGCCTGGGCATACAGGAACTGGGGCGCGAGCGCGGCGATCGAGAAAAGCAGAGTCAGGCACGGTTTCAGGATTCCTCCCCGTCTTTCGCGAATTCTTGCGCCGTCTCAGGCCTGGCGGAATCCCAGGATCCCCGATGCCAGGGAGCGCGGATCGCGCTCGCCCCACCGATCCGAATCCACCTGCGCAAGAAAATCGCCAACCGCATGATTGAACGCCTGCGGCTCCTCCAGGTTGATGACATGGCCCGAGCGCGGCAGCACGACAAGGCCCGCGGTGGAAATGGCGCGCTTCATGAGCAGCGCCGGCTCAAGGCAGGGCTCGTCCTCGTCGCCGGTCATGATGAGGACGGGCGCGCGGATTTTTTTCATGTCCTCGATCAGTTCCCACAGCGAGGGGCGCTGCATCTGCACGCCTCGCATGGTGAGCGCGTGGCCCCTGGCGGAGTGCTCGGCGAGATGCGCCGCGAATTCGGCGAAGGCGTGCGGGTCCTTGTTCTGGAGCTGCACGCGCGCCGGACCGACCGAGTACTTCTTTCCCGCCTCGGACATGCCCTGCGTTTCGAACAGCGTCGCCACCGCCTCGCATTCAGCGCGGAATTTTTCGCGCTCGGCCGGCGCAGCCCCATAGCCGCATCCGGCTATGACGAGACTCCTTGCGCGCCGCGCATGGGCGATGCCCACGTGCAGCGTGGCAAATCCGCCCATGGAGAGTCCCACCACATGCGCGCGGTCGATCTTCAAATGCGCGAGCACGGCGATCACGTCGTCGCGGGCGCGCGCTTGCGAATAGCGTTTCGGGTCCTCGGGCACGTCGGAGGGCGGATAACCGCGCGCGTTGAAAGCGATAGCGCGATGCCGGCGCGAGAAGAATCGCATCTGGGATTCCCAGCTGCGGTGATCGCCGGCGAACTCGTGCACGAAGATCACGGGCGTACCGCTGCCGGCCTCCTCGTAGTAAAGCCGCACGCCGTCGTCTGCGCTCGCGTGAGGCATGCTTAAGCCAAACCTTGCACCGCGGAGGACGCAGAGGGCGCAGAGAAAGCAGGATTTTCACAGAAATCTTGTTCTCTGTGCGCTCTGTGGTTCAAGCTCTTCCTCCTAATACGAGCGCGGCAGGCCGAGCACGTGCTCGGCGATATACGACAGCACGAGATTGGTCGAAATCGGCGCGATCTGGTACAGGCGCGTCTCGCGGAACTTGCGCTCGACGTCGTATTCTTCCGCGAAGCCGTAGCCTCCATGGGTCTGCAGGCACGTGTCGCCCGCCTGCCAGGACGCCTCGGCGGCGAGTTGCTTGGCCATGTTGGCTTCCTTGCCGCAGGGCTTTCCCTGCTCGTAGAGGGAGGCGGCCTGCGCGACCATGAGCGCCGCGGCCTCGGTGGCCATGTAGGCGCGCGCGATCGGAAACTGCACGCCCTGGTTCTGGCCGATTTGCCGGCCGAACACCTTGCGCTCGTTGGCGTACGCGGTCGCCTTGGCGATGAACCAGCGCGCATCGCCGATGCACTCCGCGCCGATCAGGATGCGCTCGGCGTTCATGCCGTCGAGGATGTAGCGGAAGCCCTTGCCTTCCTCGCCCACGAGGTTGTCCGCGGGTACTTCGACGTTGTCCAGAAATATCTCGGTCGTCGCGTGGTTGATCATGGTGCGG
>JBGPLD010000322.1:0-2605 GCA_041486325.1 Gammaproteobacteria bacterium | reverse complement strand
TAGAGCTCGCCCGCCGTGTCTCCGGCAACGCCGTTTCCGCAGTCAACAACGATCTTCATGGGACGCGCGAGCCGGACATCCGACGCGATGCGTCCGAGGTAGGCCTCGCGCACGTCGGCGCGCCGGTGCCGCCCGGCGCCGTGCGCAAAATCGCCGGATTCGATTCGCCGGCGCAGGCGCTGGATTTCCTCGCCCGCGAGCGTGGATCCGGCGAGCACCATCTTCAGCCCGTTGTATTCGGGCGGATTGTGGCTGCCGGTGATCGACACGGCGCTGCCGCAGCCGAGCTCGTGCCCGGCGAAGTACGCGACCGGCGTCGCCACCATGCCGATCTCAACGACGTCCGCTCCGCTGGCGCGAATACCCGTCATCAGCGCCTCGGCGAGCTGCGGGCCGGACAGGCGCCCGTCGCGGCCCACGGCAATCTCCGGCCGGCCGCGCGCTCCATGGCGCGCGAGCGCCTCGCTGCCGAGCGCGTGGCCGATGAGCTGCACGCCTTCGACGGTAAGCGTCTTGCCGACGATGCCGCGAATGTCATACGCCTTGAAAATTTCCGGCGGGGGAGGATTCATTTCGGACCAATTTCCTGAGCCGTCATTATCTCATCGGCGTGCGGTCGCGATCCAGTTCCGAGACCGCCATTGCGTCCCGGAAAAATCCAGTCAAGCGCCGCGGCAGCCAGCACAGATTTCCGGGAAACGGACCGCTGACGAATCCCGCATGCCCACCGTTCGCGGGAAAGTCGCGGTGCACGGCGGCCGAAACCTTTTCCCGCTTCGGCAGCACCTCCCCCGGCAGGAAAGGGTCGTTGCGGGCGTTGATAAGAAGAGTGGGCACCTCGATGCCCGCCAGCGCGGACAGGCTGCTCGCCCGGGTCCAATAGTCGTCGGTATCGCGGTACCCGTGCAGCGGCGCCGTCACGAGCTCGTCGAATTCGCGCAGCGTGCGCACCCGCCGCAAAGAATCGGCGTCGAACAGGCCGGGAAAGCGCTCGAGTTTCTGTGCGCTCTTGCGCTTCATCGTCGCGAGAAACGCGCGCGTGTACACCAGGTTGAAGCCCCGGCCCAGGGTTTCGCCGGCCGCCATGAGATCGACGGGCGCCGATACCGCAGCCGCTGCCGCGAGCACAATTTTGGCTTCCTTGTCCTCACCCAGCCATTTGAGCAGCGCGTTGCCGCCCAGCGACACGCCGGCGGCGAAAAGCGGCGCGTCTCCGTTCTCATCGCGAAACCGCCGCAGGATCCAGCCGATTTCGGCGGCGTCGCCGGAGTGGTAGGCGCGCGGCAACCGGTTCAATTCGCCCGAGCAACCGCGAAAGTGCGGCACCGCGCCGCGCCATCCCAATCGCCTGAGTTCCTGCGCCAGTGCCGCGGCATAGTGGCTGCCGGAGCTGCCCTCGAGTCCGTGAAACAGGACCACCAGAGGTGCATCGGCCGCGCCGTGCAGTCGATCGACATCGATGAAGTCGCCGTCATGAGTGTCCCAGCGTTCCCTCGTCCACTGAATTCGCCGGGACCCGATCAGCGCGGCGTAGAGGGTCTGCAGGTGGCCGCCCGGCAGCCACCATGGAGCGCGGTACGCCGAACCTCCGGAATCGCTCAATGCAGGACTTTGGGCGAATCTGCAGGAGAACGCGGCGACTGCGGCGCGGGTGAGCCGTGGTGCAGGATCATGCGCCAGCCGTTTTCGGTGCGAAGATAGACATTGGTCGCGACGACCGGCGCCCGCGGCCGCGATTCTCCCTGGACCAGAATATTCTCGTGCACGCTGTGAACGGTAAGCATCATGCCGGAAAGGACAACCTGGTTGGTGAGGTGCACCTTGAGCCGCTGGCCGGGGCCGAGGATCTGCGCCCAGTTCTCGCGCACCTGATCGTAGCCCGCGTGCCGAGGTCCGCCCGGATGGATGCAGACGACTTCCTCGTCGTCGGCCCACACCTCCATCATCGCCTCGAGATTGCCTTCTTCGAGAGCTTCATAAAACGCGGCCTCCGTGTCTTGCGGCGTTGGAAAAGTTGTTTTTTTCACGGCGTGCGGCCCCGGAGCCGCGTAGCGTAGCCGAAAAGGCTCACAGCCGCCAGCGGCGGCTCCGGCGTATTTCGAGAAGATCCGTGCTGTCAGCCGGGATACAGATCGAATCCTATCGCCGATTCGCACCATAGCGCCACGCGCAGCAGCTGTTTGTCTGCGCCCACGCGGCCGGCGATCTGCATACCGTACGGCAAGCCCCCTTTGCTCGTTCCCGTGGGCAGCGTGATCGCAGGAAATCCCGTCAGTGACCACAGCGTGCAAAAACTGGGATCGCCAGTGGTGTCGAGGCGGCGCGGCGCCGCGCCGGGGGCCGGCAGCGAGACAACGGCGTCGAGACCCTGGAACAGATCGAGCGCAAGTTCGATCAGCGCCGCGCGCCCGGCAATCGCGCTGCGGTAATCGTCATGCGAAATCGCCAGGCCCGCGTCGATCGCCGAGTTGAGCGCCGCGCTGATGACGCTCCGATGCGCGGCCTGCAGGGGTGCGTGCTCGCGCGCGCCCTCGTAGAGCATGATGGTTCGATGCAAAAGATTCGCGTCGCCAAAGGCAGCGGGCAGCAGTATGTTCTTCACCGC
>JBGPLD010000321.1:0-2615 GCA_041486325.1 Gammaproteobacteria bacterium | reverse complement strand
CTGAAGAAAGGCTCGCAGGTGTACGTCGAGGGACGGCTGCGCACGCGCAAGTGGCAGGACAAGGAAGGCCAGGAGCGCTACACCACCGAGATCATGGCGGAGCGGATGCAGATGCTCGGCAGCCGGCAGGGCTCGGGCGATGCCGGCGCGCGCGAGCGCGGCGGCGAAGCGAAGGAGCCGGCCGCCGCGGGTGCAGACAAGCCCGCCAAGAAACCGGCGGGCAAGTTCGACGACATGGACGACGATATTCCGTTCTGATTCGGCAAAAGCTTCAACACAAAGCCCACGGGGAAAACGGAGATCACGGAGGAGTCCTTCTCTCTGCGTTCTTAGTGGTCCTCTGTGAACTCCGTGTCCCGCTTTTCCGGCCGCCTAGGGGGCACGGCGCCTCCGCAGCACTCAGGCCCCCGCAGTCAATCGCGCGGCACGGCAAGCCGCAGATAGATGAGCGAGCCCGCTGCCATTCCGGCCACGAATACGAGCGCTTCGATACTTGCCGAGGACAGCGCAGCGATGCCCGGTCCGGGACAATAGCCGGCGAGACCCCAGCCGATTCCGAAAATCGCCGAGCCGACGAGCAGGCGCCTGTCGATGTGCGTCGCAGTCGGCAGATGAAACTTCGTGTCGATGAGCGGCCCCTTGCGCTTCAGCACGAAGCGGAACGCGATTATCGTTACCGCGACCGCGCCGCCGAGCACCAGAAGCAGGCTCGGGTCCCAGTGGCCGGAGACATCGAGAAAATCGAGCACTTTTTTCGGATTTACCATCTGCGATATCGCCAGGCCCAGGCCGAAGAATAAGCCGGCGAAAAGCGCGGCGGCGTTTCTTATTGCCGCGCCGCTCATGACGCGATCCCGAACACGTGGCGCGCCGCGAAAACGCTGATCATTCCCGCAGCGAGAAACGAGAGCGTCGCAGCGAGCGACCGGACCGACAGCCGGCCCAGGCCGCATACGCCGTGGCCGCTGGTGCAGCCGCCCGCCTGCGCGGTGCCGAAGCCGACCAGCATGCCGGCGAGCGCAGCAAGCGGCAGCGGGAATCCGCTGCGCGCGGAGAACGCGGGCGGCGCAAGCCACAGCCATGCCCCGGCTCCGGCCACGAGGCCCGACAGGAACAGCCAGCGCCAGGCCGAGTCGTCGGCATGCGGCCAGATCACGCCGTGCATGATGCCGCTTACCCCGGCGATGCGGCCGTTCAGTGCGAGCAGCATAGTGGCCGCGGTGCCAATGAGCACACCTCCGGCGAGCGCAGTCGCAGGATTGAAATTTTCCATTAAAGGACCCTCTCCAAGACACGGGACGGACTATTGTCGCCGCTCCCGGACCGGCGTGCACAAACAGGCATTACGCAATCGTCTCTGCAACCGGCATATGACTACCTCCCGCCTTGGGGCCGCGGTACAATCAAAAATCCCGTATTTCAGGGTTTTCGAGAGTTCTTATGGACGGCAAGCGACGCGAAGTATTGAAGGCCGGCGGCGGGGCGGGAATGCTCGCGCTGGCGGCCGCGGCGGGATTGGCCAGACCCGGTCGGGCGGCGGCGCAAGAATGGAACACTGCGGCATTCGACACCAGGAGCTTCGCCGACACGGTGAGGGCGCTGGGCGGCGGCGGCTCGACCGCGAGCGCGGGAATCGAGATCAACGCGCCTGAAATCGCCGAGAACGGAGCCGTGGTCCCGGTGTCCGTGGAGAGCAAATTGGCGAAAACACAGACCATCGCGATATTGATCGAGAAAAACCCGAACACGCTTTCGGCGAACTTCGAGATTCCGGCCGGGACGGACCCCTTTGTATCGACGCGGGTGAAGATGGCCGAGACTTCCAATGTCTACGCGCTCGTCATGGCGGACGGCAAATTCTTTCATGCCGTGAAGGAAATCAAGGTCACAATCGGCGGGTGCGGAGGGTGATATGGCAGACCCGATGCGCATTCGCGCCACCATGCTGGGCGACAAGGTCGAGGTGAAGGTGCTGATGAGCCACGAGATGGAAACCGGCCTGCGCAAGAACGCGCAAGGCAATCTCATCCCGGCGCACTTCATCCGCAATGTCACGGTCGTTCACAACGGCAAGACCGTGCTCTCGGCGCAGTGGGGCCCGGCAATTTCGAAGAATCCGTTCATGCATTTCCGCTTCAGGGGCGGCAAACCCGGCGAGAAGGTGTCGATCAGCTGGGTGGACAACAAGGGCGATAAGAGAACCGACGAGGCCACCATCGCCGGCGGATGAGTTGAACGATTTCCGACAAGAACCGCCCTTGCGGGGCGGCTGCGTTACCGGCGCCCGCGCCGGCGGGAACTTCGCGAGGAGGAAGTCGATGCGGATCTACCGCCTGTTGGCAGGATTGCTCGCGGCAACATTGCCGTATTACGCCCCGGCGCAGCAGGATACCCAGAAGGAAATCGAGCGCTATCGGCAAATGCTCGCCGAAGGCAATCCGGCCGACCTGTGGGAGGCGCGCGGCGAGGAGTTGTGGAAGGCAAGGCGCGGGCCGAAAAACGCCTCGCTCGAGCAGTGCGATCTCGGCCTCGGACCCGGTGTCCTGAAAGGCGCCTATGCGCGGCTGCCGCGATATTTTGCGGACACCGACCGCGTCCAGGATGTCGAGTCGCGG
>JBGPLD010000320.1:0-2615 GCA_041486325.1 Gammaproteobacteria bacterium | reverse complement strand
GCGCGAGCGCGGCTTCCGGACGCGCCCGAAATCCTATACTCTGCCCCCGCGGCTGGAATGCGGCGGATCCGCCCGCGTGACCGGCACACAAGGGGAAAAAATAGATGGAAGAGCGTGTAAGCATTGCGTCCGGGGGCCTGAAGCTCTCGTCAGTGCTGCATCTGCCCCCCGGGGGAAAACCGCGCGGGCGCCGGCCCGCGTTTCTCGTGCTGCACGGATTCGGCAGCAACAAGGACAGCGGCGGCACGATGGCCGTCGTGAAAATGTTTGCGGAGCTCGGTTACGTTACGCTGCGTTTCGACATGCGCGGCTGCGGCGACAGCGACGGCAAGCGCGGTCGGGTCATCTGCCTGGAACAGGTCGAGGACACGAAAAACGCGCTCTCGTTCCTCGCCACCAGGCCGGAGGTGGATCCGGAGCGCATCGGGGTGACGGGGCAGAGTTTCGGCGCGGCCGTCGCCGTGTATTCGGCCGGCGTCGACCCGAGAATCGCCGCCTGCATTTCCTCCGGCGGCTGGGGCGACGGCGAAAAAAAATTCCGCAAGCAGCACGCCTCGCCCGAAGCCTGGAAAGAATTTTCCGCAATGCTCGAGAAGGGAAAGCGGCATCGGGAGCGCACCGGCGAATCGATCATGGTGCCGCGATACGACATCGTCCCGATTCCGCCGGGCCTGCGCGGCAACCTCGCGAAAGGCTCCATCATGGAATTCCCGTTCGAGGTGGTCGAGAGCATGATGGCATTCAAGGCCAACGACGTGGTCGGCAGGATCGCGCCCAGGCCGCTTCTTCTTCTGCATTCTTCGAACGATTCGGTCACCCCTACCGAGCAGTCGGTCGATCTCTTTCTGCGCGCCGGCCAGCCGACGGACCTGCACCTCATTGCGGACGTCGATCATTTCATGTTCGCGGAGGGCAATACGCTGGTCGTCAATCTGGTTCGCAACTGGCTAGCCAGGCACTTCCCGCCGCGATGAGCGACACGAAGCGGGCCACCTCGGGCCAGGCTGCGGCAATCGTCACCGCCGATGCGCTGAAGCGCTTTGCGACGGAGATTTTCGCGCGCGCCGGCATGTCGGATTCGCACGCCGGGATCGTGGCCGATGTGCTGGTGTGGGCCAATCTCCGCGGAGTGGATACGCACGGCGCGATGCGGATTCCGCGCTACGTCGAGCTGATCGAGAGCGGCGACATGAATGCGAGACCTGCCATTACAGTCCGTACCGAAACGAGCGCCGCCGTCCTGATCGAAGCCGACCGTGCCCCCGGACCCATCGCGATGACGACGGCGATGACGGCGGCGGTGCGCAAGGCAAAGGACGCCGGCATCGGTCTTGCGCTCGCGCGCGCAACGACGCATACCGCTGCGCTTGGCTATTACACGCAGGCCGCGGCAAACGAGGGCGTGGCGGCGATCGCGCTCTCCGCCTCCTGGCCCAACATGGCCTATCACGGCGCGCGCGCCGCGGGCGTTTCGACCAGCCCCATTTCGATTGCGGTTCCCGGCGGCAAACGCGGGCCGCTGTTGCTCGACATGTCGACCGGCGTGGTCTCGATGGGAAAGCTTACGCAGGCGAAGAAAGCCGGGCAGGCGATTCCCGCGGGCTGGGCGCTGGACAGGAACGGCAATCCGACGACGGATTCCAGGGCGGCGCATATTCCGCTGCCCATGGCCGGACCCAAGGGCTCGGGATTGTCCCTGATGATCGAGTGCCTCGCGAGCCTCGTCGTTTCGAATCCCCTGCTTGCCGAAACGCTGGAGAATACAGGCGAAGGACACCGCCACCGGCAGAACGGTTTCGCCATCGCCATCGACGTGGCAAGATTCGGTGATCCGGAGAAATTCCGGCGCGAGGTGGACCGTATCGTGAAAGCGATCAAGGCGCTGCCGGCCGATCCGGATGCGGGCGAGATCCTCGTGCCCGGCGAACGCGGGAACCGCACAAGCGAGAAGCGCCGCCGCGAAGGCATCCCGATTCCGCGCGTGATTTTCGATGAGCTGCAAACGCTGGCGAACCGGCTCGGCGTGAAGATGTTTTCGTCGCCGAGTTGACGCAGCCACAGGGCTCGTCCGCCAACAAAACCTGAAGAGGATTACATGGCGCCAAGATGCATTAGCTTGTCGATAGTCCTTTCCATGGCCGCGATGCTCTCAATTCTGCTGAGCACGGGCGAAGCCGCGGCCCAAGCTTATCCGGCCAAGACCGTCCGCATCGTCGTGCCGGCCAGTCCGGGCGGCGGAAGCGATCTGGTTGCGCGCATCGTCGCCTCCCCGCTCACCGAGATGCTCGGCCAGCCGTTCATCGTCGAGAACCGGGTGACCTCGGGCGGCATCATCGGCACGCAGCAGGTCGCGCAGTCGGCGCCCGACGGCCACACGCTGCTTGTCACCTTCGACACCTTCGCGATCAATCCATTCCTCTTTAAAAACCTGCAATGGGATCCGGTCAGGGATTTCGCGCCGATCATGCAGGTGTCCCGCTATGCGCAGGTGCTGGTCGTGCATCCGAGCCTGGGAGTGAAAACGGTGGCGGAGTTCGTCGCGCTCGCCAGGCAAAAAGGCGCGGAACTCAACTACGGATCCGCGGGCCCCGCATCCTCGAGCCGGCTCGCCTACG
>JBGPLD010000319.1:0-2625 GCA_041486325.1 Gammaproteobacteria bacterium | reverse complement strand
TTCGGCGGGATGGACTTCTGCGGCTGCGCCAGGCCGGCCAGCACATCCTCGAGAAAGCTGTTCCCGGGCGGCAGAAAGTTGTGGAAGCGAACCACGCCCTGGACAGATCCGGGCGGGCGCTGGGGATCCATGCCGACGCTGCGAAGCCGCGCTAGCCCGGCGGATCGAGTCTTGCCTGAGTCGAGCTGATTGTCCGCTGCGGTCCCTGCGCCGCGGACGCCTGCAAGCCGGGCCGGACCAAAACCGGCTCGAGCCATTTGCGGATGCGTGTCGCGTCGGCGGCGCGGGAATATTTTCCCCACGAGTCGAGCAGGACGATGATCACTGCCCGCCCGGCGAGGGTCACCTGCATGACCAGGCAGCGCCCGGCCTCGCTGATGTAACCGGTCTTGGACAGGCCGATGTCCCAGGCGGAACTCCTGATCAGGCGGTTGGTGTTGCCGAACTGCACGGTGCGCCTGCCGATTTTCACCTTGTGCGTCGAGGCGATCGAGTACTCGCCGATCTTGGGATAGCGGCGGGCCGCCCGCGCGAGCTTGGCCAGGTCATCGGCGGTGGACACGTTGGCGCTCGACAGTCCCGTGGCATCGGCGAAGCGGGTGTCGGCCATGCCGAGCAACTGCGCCTTGAGATTCATTGCCTGCACGAAGGCTTCGGCCCCGCCCGGATGGGAATGCGCCAACGCGGAGGCGGCGCGGTTTTCCGAGGCCATGAGCGCAAGGCGCAGCAGATCGTCGCGCGCGAGCTGCCAGCCCACGCTCAGGCGGGACTGCGAGCCCTTTCTCCTGTCGACGTCGGCGCGCGTAATCGTTACCAGCTCTTGCGGGTCCAGATCGGCATCGAGAACGACCATCGCGGTTATGAGCTTGGTGAGCGACGCGATCGGGACCTGCCATTGGGCGTTCTTGCCGAGAAGAATCCGGCCGGATTCCTCGTCGATCACCAGGGCGGCCTGGGAGCGAAGCGCGGGCTCGCGCGCGTCTGCGCCGGGCGCGGCCGCGAGGCCATGCATCGAAGCCGTCGCCAGCACGACGAGCAATACCGGGGCGTAACGCAAATCAGCCTCCCTCCCTATTGGGACCGAGGAGTGTATTCGCCGGTCAGCTAATTTGCAACAAAAATAACGGGATAGGGAAGGACTTTCACACACCCCCAGAGGTTCGGCCGTGACATTGCCCTGCGGCTGGCCATGCACGCGGCCCGGCGGGGCCGCTCCCGCCCAGGAAAAATCACACGCCAACTGCCTGCTCCGCCTCCTCCTGCTGCTGCAAGTCCCACATCTGCGCGTAGGCGCCCTTCTGCTCGAGCAGCTCGCGATGCGTGCCGCGCTCGACGATGCGGCCCTGGTCGAGGACCAGGATCTGGTCGGCGTCCATCACCGTCGAGAGCCGGTGCGCGATCACCAGCGTGGTGCGCCCCCTGGCGATGCGGTCGAGCTCGGCCTGGATGCCCTGCTCCGTCTCCGAGTCCAGCGCCGAGGTGGCCTCGTCGAAGATGAGTATGCCCGGATTCTTGAGGATCGCGCGGGCAATGGCAACGCGCTGCTTTTCCCCGCCTGAGAGCTTCAGGCCGCGCTCGCCGACGCGCGCTTCGTACTTGTCCGGCATGCTCTCGATGAACTCGTGGATGTGCGCCGCCTTCGCCGCCTCGATCACTTCCCCGGGCGACGCCTCCGGGCGGCCGTAGTGGATGTTGTAGAGGATGGTGTCGTTGAAGAGCACCGTGTCCTGCGGGACGATGCCGATCGCCGCGCGCAGCGAGGCCTGCGTGAAATCGCGAATGTCGCCGCCGTTGATGGCGATGCGCCCGGCGTTGACGTCGTAGAAACGGAACAGCAGCCGCGCCAGCGTCGATTTCCCCGAGCCGCTCGCGCCCACCACCGCGACCTTGCTTCCCGCCGGCACCTCGAACGAAACATCGTACAGGATGCGGCGCCTCGGATCGTAGGAAAAGTCGACTGACTCAAACCGGATCGTCGCGCCGTCCGCGGAAAAAGGCCGCGCGAGCGGCCGGTCCTCGATCTCGCGGTCCTGGGTCAGGAGCCGGAACATCCGGTCCATGTCGGCGAGCGCCTGCTTGATCTCGCGGTAGACCATGCCGAGAAAGTTGAGCGGGATGTAGAGCTGGATCAGAAGGCCGTTCACCAGCACGAGGTCGCCCAGCGTGAGCGACTTCGCCACCACGCCCTGCGCCGCAAGGATCATGAGCAGCGTCACCGCGGCCGCGATGATCAGGCTCTGGCCGATGTTGAGAACGCCGAGCGAGGCCTCGTTCTTCACCGCGGCGGATTCGTACTTGCGCAGGTTCTCGTCGTAGCGCTGCGCCTCGTACTCCTCGTTGTTGAAATATTTCACCGTCTCGTAGTTGAGCAGGCTGTCGATCGCGCGCGTGTTCGCCTTCGAGTCGAGCTCGTTTGCCTGGCGCCGGATCTCCATGCGCCACTCGGTCACCGATACGGTGAACGTCATGTAGATCGCAACCGCCGTGAAGGTCACCGCGGCGAAGCGCCAGTCGAATTTCGCGAGCAGGATCGCCGCCACCAGGCTGAATTCCAGGACCACCGGGATGATGGAGAACAGCATGTACGAGAGCAGCGTCGAGATGCCGCGCGTGCCGCGCTCGATG
>JBGPLD010000318.1:0-2627 GCA_041486325.1 Gammaproteobacteria bacterium | reverse complement strand
TTCAAATCTTGCGGTCCAGACCAACGTGATCCACGAAGCGTGGCGCAGCGGCGCTGAGCGTTTGCTTTTCCTCGGATCTTCGTGCATCTATCCCCGCGACTGCCCGCAGCCGATCAAGGAGGAATATCTCCTCACCGGCCCGCTGGAGAGCAGCAACCGCGCCTATGCCATCGCGAAGATATCGGGCGTCGAGATGTGCCGCAGCTATAACCATCAGTACGGCACGCGTTACCTGGCGGCGATGCCCACCAATCTGTATGGCCCGGGGGACAACTACGATCTCGCAAGCTCCCATGTGCTTCCGGCGCTCATCCGCAAAATGCACGAGGCCAGGACACGCGGCCTCAAGTCCGTCACGGTCTGGGGCAGCGGCTCGCCGCGGCGGGAATTTCTGTACAGCGACGACATGGCGGACGCCTGCGTGGCGCTCATGTCGCTTCCGGATGATGCGTTTGGCAAGCTTTCGAGGGGGCCCGATGGTCTACCCCTGATCAATATCGGGAGCGGGGAGGACCATACCATTGCGGAGCTCGCGCAAACTGTGGCGTCGGTGATCGGATTTCGCGGCGCCATGGAATTCGACAGGACCAAGCCGGACGGAACGCCGCGCAAGCTGCTCGACGCAAGCCGTCTTCGCAATCTCGGCTGGTCGCCGCGCGTCGATCTTGAAAGCGGCATTGCCGCCGCGCACAAGGATTTCCTGGCGAGAGAGGCCTCCCCGCCCTCGTGATAAAAGGCAAAGACGACGCCCGGATTCAGCTCCGCTTATAGTCGTCGTCGAAGCGCTCGATATCATCCTCGCCAAGATAGTCGCCCGACTGCACTTCTATCACCAGGAGCGGCTCGGTGCCGATATTCTCAAGGCGGTGCTTGAAGCCGACCGGGATGTAGGTCGATTCGTTGGGCTGCAGAACCAGCTGTTCTTCGCCGCGCGTCACCCGCGCCTTGCCTGACACCACCACCCAGTGCTCGGCCCGGCGCCGGTGCAGCTGCAGCGAGATCCTGGCGCCGGGTTTCAGCATCAGGCGCTTTACCTGAAAGCGCTCGCCTGCGTCGATACTCTCGTAATAGCCCCATGGCCGATGCACGCGGCTGTGCGAGACATGCTCGGTACGCGCCTGCCGGCTCAGCCGCTCGACTACTTCTTTCACCTCCTGGGCGCGTGCCTTGTCGGCGACGAGCACAGCGTCGTCGGTTTCCACAATCACGAGATTCTTGACGCCGATGGCAGCGACCAGGCGGCTTTCGGCGCGCACGTAGCTTCCCGCGGAATCATCCAGATATACGTCGCCTCGCACGACGTTTCCGGCGGCGTCCTTGTCCCCGGCAGTCCACAGCGCGGCCCAGGAGCCGATATCGCTCCATGGAAAATCCGCTTCTACAACGCATGCGTGGCGGGTTTTCTCCATGACCGCGTAGTCCACCGAATCCGGCGGGCATGCGAGAAACGCCTTTTCCTCCGGCCGGAAAAAATCGAGGTCCTTCGCGCCTCTATCGAAAGCCAGGCGGCAGGCCTTTGCGATGTCCGGACGGTGCCGCTCGAGCTCCTCCAGATAAAATCGCGCTCCGAACAGAAACATTCCGCTGTTCCAGTAGTACTCACCGCTTGCAACAAAAGCCCGGGCGCGTTCGATCTCGGGCTTCTCGACGAATTGCGCGACCTCGTAGGCGCGCTCGCCCAGCTTGGCGCCGCGGCGAATGTAGCCATACCCGGTCGCCGGTTCATCCGGCCTTACGCCGAAGGTCGCAAGCCGGCCGTGGCGGGCCTGTTCCGCGGCGATACGTATTGCTGCATGGAACCGCTCGTTATCCCCGATCATATGATCCGCGGGCAGCACCAGCATCAGAGCTTCAGGATCTGTCTTGAGCAAAGCAAGCGCGGCGAGCGCGACGGCAGGCGCGGTGTTGCGACCCTCGGGTTCGAGCAGATGCATCCGGGGCGCAACACCGATTTCGCGCAACTGCTCGGCGACAAGAAACCGCTGCTCGCTGTTGCTGATCGCGACCGGCGCGCTGCCACCGTCCAGTCCGTGCAAGCGCAGGACCGTATCCTGCAGCATGGTACGGTCTGAAACGAGAGGCAGGAACTGCTTGGGCAGCAGCGCACGGGACAGCGGCCACAGGCGGCTCCCGGAGCCCCCGCAAAGAACGACGGGCACGATTCCGGTCAAGTAGGCCCCTGGAGCCGTGGGGAAGGCATCGGATCGATCATAGAGAAAAGGCAGGTCCCTGGCGACAGGGAATGATTATAACGGCGCCGTCATGATGCCATTTTTTGGGCCGTTAATATGCCTCGCGGTTCCGGCGAGTGCCACGGGGAAAAGGATCGCTTACAATTGCGCCCTCACCTCACAAAACTGAAACACCATGCATTCCAGGACTTTTTTTGAAGAAGTCGTCAAGGTTGCGAAAGCGATCGACGTGGCGGGCATCGAGAATCTGGCCAGGGAGCTGGCCGCCCTGCGTCAGCGCGGCGGACGGCTTTTTCTCCTCGGCGTCGGCGGCAGCGCGGCCAATTGCAGCCACGCCGTGAATGATTTTCGCAAGCTCTGCGGCATCGAGGCCTATACGCCGGTTGACAACGTCTCCGAGCTCACCGCGCGCACCAACGACGAGGGCTGGGACAC
>JBGPLD010000317.1:0-2639 GCA_041486325.1 Gammaproteobacteria bacterium | reverse complement strand
AATTCGCCGCCGGTCCCCAGCAATACATCGACAAGACGGTTTCCGCCGAAGCCGGGATGGCGGCAGATGGAATCTACACCTGCCCGATGCATCCGGAAATTCGCCAAGTGGGTCCGGGCGCCTGCCCCAAGTGCGGAATGGCGCTCGAGCCCGTAGTGGCGACGGCGGAGAGCGAGTCCAATCCCGAACTCATCGACATGACGCGGCGGTTCTGGATCGGACTCGCGCTGACGTTCCCCGTGTTCGCCTTGGCGATGGCGGAGCACGTGCCGGGCCTGCACGGTGCGTTGCCGGAAGCGAAGCTCTCTGGATGGATCCAGCTCCTTTTCTCGATCCCGGTCGTGCTCTGGGCGGCGTGGCCGTTCTTCGTGCGCGGATGGAATTCGCTGCGTTCGCGCAATCTCAACATGTACACGCTGATCGCTCTGGGCACGGGCGTCGCGTTCGCCTACAGCGTGGTGGCGTTTTTCCTGCCGGGGCTCTTTCCGCCCGCGTTCCGCGGCGCCTCGGGCGAAGTCGGGCTCTACTTCGAGGCGGCGGCGGTGATCTCGGTGCTGGTGCTGCTGGGCGAAGTGCTGCAGTTGCGGGCCCGCGACAACACGAGCAGCGCCATCCGTGCGCTGCTGAAGCTCGCGCCCGATACTGCGATTCGCATTCGGCCGGACGGAAACGACGAAGAAGTGGCGCTCGAACTCGTCGTGAAAGGCGACCGCTTGCGCGTGCGCCCGGGCGAGAAAGTGCCCGTGGACGGCGTCGTGATCGAGGGCCATTCGAGCGTCGACGAGTCGCTCGTCACCGGTGAGCCGCTGCCGGTGGAGAAAAACGCGGGCGAAAAGGTCACCGGCGGGACGATCAACGGCACCGGCAGCTTCCTCATGCGCGCCGATCGCGTCGGCGCGGAGACGCTGCTCGCGCAGATCGTGCAAATGGTCGCGGCGGCGCAGCGCACCCGCGCGCCGATCCAGAATCTTGCCGATGTGGTCTCGGCCTACTTTGTCCCCGCGGTGGTCGGCATTGCGGTGGCGGCGTTTGTAGTGTGGGCTATCTACGGCCCGCCGCCCTCGATGGCCTTTGCGCTGGTGAGCGCGGTGTCGGTGCTTATCATTGCCTGCCCGTGCGCACTGGGACTCGCGACGCCCATGTCGATCATGGTGGGCGCGGGGCGCGGCGCGCAGGCCGGCGTGCTTATCCGCAACGCCGAAGCGCTCGAGCGCATGGAGAAAATCGACACCCTTGTGGTCGACAAGACCGGGACGCTCACCGAAGGCAAACCGAAGCTCACCTCGGTGGTTGCGACCGAGGGATTCGCGGAAAGCAGCGTGCTGCAGGTTGCCGCCAGCCTCGAGCGCGGCAGCGAGCATCCGCTGGCCGCGGCGATCCTGCAAGGAGCAACAGAGCAGGGCTTGGCGCTGTTGCCGCTGGCGGAATTCAACTCCGTTACCGGGAAAGGCGTCGAGGGGATTCTCGCAGGCCGGCGTGTTGCACTCGGAAACCTGCGTTTCGCCGAGTCGCTGGCGCCCGTTCCGCCGGCGCTGAAGGAAAAAGCCGATGTCGCGCGCAGAAACGGCGAGACCGTGATCTTTCTTGTCGACGAAGGGCGAGTCGCGGGGATCATCGGCGTGGCCGATCCGATCAAGGCATCCACGCCGGAGGCACTGCGGGCGCTCGAGGCCGAAGGGATCCGCGTTGTCATGCTCACCGGTGACAATCAAGTCACGGCGCAGGCAGTGGCGCAGCGGCTCGGTATCCGCGAAGTCCGGGCCGACGTGCTTCCTCAGGAGAAAGGCGCGGCAGTAAAGGCGCTGCGCGCGCAAGGACGGGCGGTGGCGATGGCAGGCGACGGCGTGAATGACGCGCCCGCACTCGCCGAGGCCGAGGTTGGCATCGCCATGGGCACGGGAGCCGACGTGGCAATCCGGAGCGCCGGCATTACATTGGTGAAAGGCGACCTGCGCGGGATCGTCAGAGCGCGGCGCTTGTCCCGCGCCACAATGCGCAACATCCGGCAGAATCTGCTTCTCGCCTTCGTCTACAACGCACTCGGCGTGCCCATCGCGGCGGGAATACTGTTCCCGTGGACCGGGCTCCTGCTGAACCCAATGATTGCTGCCGCGGCCATGAGCGCGAGTTCCGTGTCCGTGGTTGTCAACGCGCTGCGGCTGCGGAGCGCGGCGATTTAGTGCCGCCCCGCGAATTTCCGGATACCCCGCCCAGGGTCTGAGGCGTCCAGTGGACCTCCAGTTTCTAGGGGCGACCGGAACTGTCACCGGGTCGAGATATCTGCTGAGCTGCGGTGGTACGAAGGTAATGGTCGATTGCGGGCTGTTCCAGGGATTCAAGCAGCTGCGGCTTCGCAATTGGGCGCCGTTGCAGGTAAAGCCGGACGCACTTTCCGCGGTCGTCCTCACGCACGCGCATCTCGACCACAGCGGCTACCTCCCGCTTCTGGTCCGGAACGGATTCTCCGGCAAAATCCATTGCAGCGAAGCGACCCGCGATCTCTGCCGCATCCTTTTGCCCGACAGCGGGCGGCTTCAGGAAGAGGAAGCCGCGTACGCCAATCGCCGCGGTTTCTCCAAGCACAAGCCGGCGCTGCCGCTTTACACCGAGGACGACGCGAAGCGCTCGCTCAAGCAGTT
>JBGPLD010000316.1:0-2645 GCA_041486325.1 Gammaproteobacteria bacterium | reverse complement strand
GTTCGCCGCCGCGCCTTCCTCGCCCCGGTGCAGCGCTTCGGCGCGGCGAGCGCCCGTTTCGATCTGCTCGCGTTCGTTCAAACGAGCCTGCTCCAGCCGCGCCGCGCTCGCGCTGATCTCGGCGAGCTTGGCCTGCAGGTCGGCGCGCAGGGCATCCCGGTCGCCTTCGCGCAACGATACGAAGTACTGCGAGAGAGCGAAGCCGCCCACGGCCGCGGCGATCATCAGGACCATGACGGCGATCACCGGCCCACGGCGCGATTTCTTCGTTATGGGCTGTCCGCGCTCGCGCTCCCTCAATTCCCGGCGCCACGAAATTCGAAGCTGGATGAGCGCGGTCAGCACCGTGGCGGTGGCGCCGATGACCGCAGCGTAGAGTGGCTCGGAAATGTCCATAAAAAGGGCCAATGATACGAGATCGCGCCCTGAAAGAAAATGAGCGGGCCCGGAACGCCGTGAACTCCGTCACGCCCCGCGGGGGCGCGCCGCGTACCGGCCGCGCGAATGCCCGGATCGGGCGCGGCGGGCGTAATCGTGAAAGAATAGCCGGGGCGAATCCTTATCGGTTCGCAGGCTGAAAAAAAGTTCTGCCCGGGAGGGGAATGGATTCTCAGGATTCCGCCGTCGGCTCGCCGCTCGCCCGGATGCGCGAGCGATTCGATGCGTTCTGGATCCGCTGGGGCCTTGCGCTGATCGGGTTCGCCTTCTTCCTGGCGGTGGTGCTGGCCGGCAGCGCGGTCCTGAGTCTGGAAGCAAACCGCCTTGATGCCCGGCGTAAAGTCGAGCTGGTCTCCTTCGGGTCGCTGCTGCAGGCGCGCTTGCACCGCGAACTGAGCGGCGCGCTGTTCCTCGCCAGCGGACTGAGCAGCTACCTCGCCGTGCGCGCGGGGAAGCTCGACCGAAGGGAGGTGGAGGCGATCCTGGCGAGGCTCTACGCAGACGCGCGTCACGTCCGGTATTTCGGCATTGTGGTCGGCTACCGGCAGACCTACGTTTATCCGGTCAAGGGCAATGAACGCGCGATCGGTCTGTACTATCCCGATGTGCCGGCCCAGTGGCCTTACATCAGGCGCGCGAGCGAAAGCGGCAAGGCGGTTCTCGTCGGCCCGCTGAATGTCGTCCAGGGAGGACGCGTCCTGATCTACCGCGTTCCCGTATCGATTCGCGGAAGATATTGGGGCATGTTCTCAACCGTCATTGATGCCAACCACCTGTTCGCCGAAACTCTCGGCGAAGTGTCATCGGAGAACGTTGCGTTCGCCGTTCGGGGCAAGGACGGCCTCGGCAGGAAAGGCGAGGTGTTTTGGGGTGATCCCCGAGTGTTCGAACAAAGCGACGTCGAGCAGATCGACGTCGAAGTGCCAGGCGGCAAATGGATCATCGCGCTGCAGGCAAAATTCCCGCCCGGGGAGGAGAGCGGACTTCTGCGCTTGCGCATTCTGGTATGGGTGCTCGCGGCCTTTCTGGGCTGGGGCACTTACGCGCTTCTGGTCCAGCGCGCCCGGCTTGCGCGCCTCGCGCTGTTCGATCAGCTTACGGGTTTGCCCAACCGAAGCCTGATCGAGGACAGATTGAGCCGCGCGATTTCCGTTCAGCGCCGCAACCCGTCCACCTTGTCCGCGCTCCTTTTTGTCGATCTTGACGGATTCAAGAGCATCAACGACCGATATGGGCATCGGGCCGGGGACGCGGTCCTGCATGGCGTGGCAACGCGCGCGCAGCACGCGGTGCGCGACATCGACAGCGTGGGCCGATGGGGAGGCGACGAATTGATTGTGGTGCTGGAGAACGCCGACCGCCGGACAGTCCCCGAGCTGATCGAGC
This sequence comes from Gammaproteobacteria bacterium, assembly GCA_041486325.1. Taxonomy (GTDB): domain Bacteria; phylum Pseudomonadota; class Gammaproteobacteria; order Burkholderiales; family SG8-39; genus VBDM01. Next base: position 821 of record JBGPLD010000316.1, on the reverse strand, counting down.
GCGTTCGCCAGGCGGTGGAGACTCCGATCGAGTTCGCCGGACAATCCCTCAAGGTCGGCGCCTCGATCGGATCGGCCATTGTGCCCGACGACGGCGAATCGGCCGGCGATCTCATCCGGCTCGCAGACCGCCGGATGTACGAAGACAAGCAGAACAGGAAACGGTTTGCCGGCCAGGAAGGCTGACGGCCCGCACCAGCGCCTACCATGGCCCGCCCGGCTAAGCTCAAGACCAAATCCGGAATCAAGCGCGCCCCGGCGAAACGCACGCCGCGCAAGGCGGCGGCAAAATCGCGCGGGCTCATGCCTGGTGAGTGCCGGCTCGAATCGCTTTCGGGCGCGGCCGACGAAGCCCGAAGCCGCGTCGAAAACGAAGGCGGCATCGTGCTGGGCTGCTACAACGATCCGCTGGGCAGGAACCCGCTCCTTTTCGCGATCCTTCCCATCGACCGCATCGAGCCGACGCCCTTTCAGCGCGATCTGTCGCAGGTTCACCATCGAAGGCTCGCCGACGTCCTTCACCGCACCGGGATGTTTCTCGATCCCGTGATCGCGGTCACCGCACCTGAAAAAGGCTTCTGGACGCCGAACGGCCGCCACCGCCTGGAGGCGATGCGCAGGCTGGGCGCTCGCTCGATTACCGCGCTCGTCGTGCCGAAGCGCGAGATCGCCTGGCAGATCCTCGCGCTCAATACGGAAAAAGCGCACAACCTGCGCGAGAAGTCTCTCGAAGTGATCCGCATCGTCCGCGGCCTGATCGAAGAGGACGCGAAGCGCCCCGAATCGGGCTTCGCCTTCTATCTGGAGCAGGCGTCGCTGGTG
>JBGPLD010000315.1:0-2646 GCA_041486325.1 Gammaproteobacteria bacterium | reverse complement strand
TCGAAAGGAACCAGGTCGGCTGACTCGGCGCCCAGCCCGGTACAGAGTCTCGAGACCCAGTCGTAGATCTCCCGGGACTTGTCGACGTCCGCGTGCACCGCCTCCTTGATGGGGATCATGTCGTTCGGCCGGATGCAGCGGTAGTTGCCGGCGATCAACATCGGCCATTTGGCGAGCGGCACGAAAACGGAATCGTGCACCTTGAGCTTCACCGGAATTTCGATGGCGCCGTCGCCGTGATGGAACCGGGCTGCCTCGATGTCGGCCTCGAGATTCCGAAGCAGCGCGGTCGCCTCCCCGGCTTCGAAGCGAGCCGCCTTGAAATTGGTCGGCAGGCCCACCTGAAGAACGTTCTTCGGCTGATCCGGCGGGCGAAATGCCTGGGGATCGGGACTCGCGAGCGTCACCAACCCGGGTTCGAAATCCTCCCAGACCACGGGATCCGCATAGCAAGCCTCCAGAGCTTCCGTCGCGAGCCCGGGAATGCGCCTGAGGTAGGGCAAAGGCGGCATGTTCATGATCGCGAAGCACGGCTTGCGCGCCCGGGCTACGCGGCCCATCAACTCCCGGACTCCTTGCGAGCCATACTGGGCCTCCTGCATGCCGAGCACGACCAGGTCGAAGGCGCCGGGGTCGACCTCGTCGGGCGTGCTCGCGGAGAGCACGCCCGGAAGGCTCATCGATGCGATCTCGAGCAGTGACTCCCGGCCCCGGATCGGGAAGCGCACCCGGGTCCCTTCACGGTTGATCAGCTCGGCGGTGGTCCGGGTGCAGACCAGCGAAACCCGGTGCCCGGCCATCAATAACTTGGTGCCGAACAACGAGCCGTAGGAGGCCCCCAGAACGAGAACGTTGTATTTCACGATTTCGGCCCTCCGCTCACGCACGCCATGTACATCGGCGTCGATGCGGTGCATCATAGGCCCGGAAACTGGTAAATTTTACTATGGAAATTTCACACTGTTAATTTCACAGATCCTTCCATGGTGCCATGACCCAACACATCCGCAAGAGCCACTTCCTCGGCACCAAGTTGCGCGCCTTGCGCAAACGCAACAACCTGACCCTGGAAGAGTTGTCGGCGCGCTGCATTCAACTGGATTCGCGGAGCGCGCCATCGATTTCCTACCTGAGCATGATCGAGAGCGGCAAGCGGGTTCCGTCGGAAGACGTGCTCGGGCTGCTGTCGTCGTTGTTTCAACGCGAACCGCGCTGGTTTCTCGATGGCAATCCGGAAATAGAAACCACTGAATTCAAGCAAAGGGCCGGCGGCGCGGTGGGCGTGCCGCTCGAACCTGCGTTCCTGTTTTCGAAGGAATTGCTGCAGGCGGCGATCCCCGAGTTGCTGGCGCAGACCGGCACCACCGGGCGGCAGTTCGCGCATCTGCTGATCCGATCGCATCAGGAGATGTCGCGCAATGACTTTCCGGATCTCGAGCGATCGGCGGAAAGCGTCGGCGAGCGCAAATTCCCGCTCGGCGCCGATGACCTGATGCGTCTGTGCAGGCACCACGGTCTGACCCTGCGCTGGTTTGACCGCAAGCCGATCCTCGCGCGCGACAAGGATCGCGAACTGCGCAGCATGGTGCGCTCGTTTTTCGAATCGCCGCGCACCGTCTACTTGAATCGCGAGTTGCAGGCCGACCCGGCGCGTCTCAAGTTCGACCTCGCGTCGCACCTGGGCCACAAGGTCCTGCACGAAGGCGACGGACTCAAGTCCGCGCATGCCACCGGCGGGGAAATGGGCGGCAGCCCGGAAGGCGACGTGGAATTCGCCGCCGGCATGAACGCGCAAGATGTCCTGCACGCCTGGCGCGATTTCGAGTGCAGTTTCTTTGCCGGCGCACTGCTGTGTCCCAAGGTCCCGTTCCGGCGCTTCCTGACGCGCGAGTCATATCGGGTTGAAGCCGGGGAAAAAATCGAGCTCACTCCAGCGGTGGTGATGCGGCGCATGACCAAGGTATCGCCGTATCCCTATTGGCATTTCTTCGACGCCTATCCGCCCGGGTATCTGCGCGCGGTGTATCGCGGCAACGGGATCCCGCTGCCCTGGGGCAACATGGCGCAAGTCACCGACCCTTGTCCGCAGTGGGCCGTTTTTCGCATGCTCAACGAGAATCGCAGTGCCGATCGCGGCTCGCAGATTTCCGTGTTGCGCGACGGCGACCAGTCCCTGCTGTATTGCTGTCACTCGCGGCGTACCAACGACATGGCGGGCAATCCCCATGTGTTGTCGGTGGGGATCGATCTGCTGCCAGCGCTGCGTTCGCACACCGTCGATGCGGACAATATCGTCGCGAGCATCACCGAGGAATGCCTGCATCACCACGGCGAAGCAAGAATTCCGAAAGCTGCCGTCGAGGCGATCAAGGGAGCGGCCAAAGTACTGAACATTGCCTGGGTCGAGGATGCGTTATCGAGTCCTGCGCGCATCATCTGTCCACGCAGCACGCATTGTCCGCGAACAGAGCACTGCGATGGCGCCAGCGCGTCGCGCGCCCGTGAAATTACCGATGTGCGCGAGGAGATAATCAGCAAGGTCAAGCGTGGACATTAGCGCCTGTCAATACCTGGGTGATCTCTGACGCCAGGCGCAGCAGGTCAAGCGCGGGCGCGCTTGGCCACGTTCAGGCGCTGTCGGGAACC
>JBGPLD010000314.1:0-2662 GCA_041486325.1 Gammaproteobacteria bacterium | reverse complement strand
GCCAGGAGCGCCAAGCCCGCAAGAGATGCGACGACCCATACAAAATTCCGATACCTCACAAACCGTTTCCCGTTTTCCACGGCCGTTTCAACTTTCCTACGAAATGAATACGAAAAGCCTGCGCGTCAAGCGCGGTTCCCCGTGGCGATGCGGGACTCAGAACGAGCGCCCAATTTGCAGGTAGCCCACGAGGCTGCCGGGTGCTTCCAGCCCTTTTGCCACGCCCGCGCGCAGCTGCAATCCTAGCAGGTAGCCAAGGCGCACTTCCGAAAGCAGCTCGGCACCGACGCTTCGGAAATAATTTTGCGGGGCTCCCGTTTCCCAGGCGGCGCCGTAATCGACGAAGATGCTCACCGAAACCCGGTTCAGTCCCACCGGCGGGACCATGAAATTCCGGTCGATGTCGGAGACCGGAACCCGCCACTCGACCGTCCCGAGCCGGGCGCGATGCCCGGTAAGGACCGGTTCGCCGCTCGTGTAGCCACGCAGCGGGAATTGCCGCTGGTTCAGCACTGGCAGCGAGGCCCCCGGCAGATTGAGCGTGGTGGGAACGATTTCCTCTGAAAAACTTCCGCCCAGCTCGAAAGGCTGGGCGTCGGGCTGCGCATAGGCTTCGTTCCATCGCAGCGCCAAGACCGTATGGCCGAGCGGCAGATGTGCGCGCCAGTCCGCTCTGTATGCGTTACCCGAGTAGGCGGCGTGAAGGCCGTTGGATGTCTCGGCGAACAGCCGCAGCTGCTGACCCTGGCTCGGCCCTTCCGACAGGAATTGCGAGCGGCGCGTATCCACTCCGGCGACGAGCCCGAGCACGCGCTCGTCACGGTCGGTCGCGGTCTCCGCGCCGATTTCGTGCATGCGTTCCCGGTCCAGCGCTCCCCCCAGTCCCCAGTAGTAACGGGCGTTGAGCGAAAGGCGATTCCAGGTCGAGACCCACTGCGCCGTTTCATGGATTTCGTAAGCGTCAATGGTGCGGTCGGTCAATGAATTCTGAGAGTTGTTTTTCGCCTCGCTCGCCTTGACCGTCAACTTCCGGTCGAGCAGCAAGCGGTGCCGGCCGTCGTAATCGTAGGCGGCGGTTCCAAGCGGCTCGTCCTGAGTGAATTCGAACATGGGCGCCACGTAGTAGTGATGCAGGCCCAACGCATCCTGGCCGAAGGTCTGCACGCCGATCGCAACGGCGCCGTCGGCGATCTGCAGCGCAGGAAACCACGACCGCGGCAGGAGCGAGGACCACGGTGAATATGGCCGGTCGGAGCCGAGCGGCTGGTCGGCGCCAAGGGGCTGGGCCGCGCCGGAGAGCGCGCCTTCCACCGGCGCGGATGGCGATTCGTTTTTCGCGGATGGGTCCGCGGCCGCGAGCGCTTCGCGGCGCTCGAGCGGCGCATCCGGCAGCCGCTGCAGCCGCAGCACGTCGCCGTCGGCCTCGATGGTCGTGAGCAGCATTTCGCCGGCGGCCGGCGCGCTGATTTCCTTTACGCCGTTGAGCGCCTGCGTCCAGCGCGCAAGCCTGGTTTCACCGCGCCGCCACGACCATACGTCGTCCACGTGGCCGTAGTCGGCCACGAAATAAATCTCATCCGGAGAATCGCCGAACCGGGGCGAATGCTTGACTGCTGAATCCGAGAGCAGCACGGAAACCTTGCCGCCGGCGATTTCCACGAGCGACCAGCGCCCGTCGCGCAAGCCGGTCACCGCCACCGTATCGCCCCGGGCGGCGAGCCCGGTGAGCGCCTCGCCGGGGGCGGCCCGATAGAGCGAGCGCTCGATTTCTCCTTCCCGGTTCAGGACGACGACTTCCGCCTCGCCGGCGACGACCCGCATTGCAACGATGCGGCCGGCATCGAGCGGCGCGGCGAAGCGGAAGCGGCCGCAATTCGTGAGCCGGTTCAGGCCGCCGTCCGGACCGGTCTGATACAGGTCGTAAAAATAATTGTAATTCCGGCAGATCTCGGGCTGCGAGAGCAGCACCTCGCCGCGCGGCGACTCAGCAAGCCGCGTGCCGGACTCGATCTGGCGAACCGCCATCGCGTTTTCACCGCGCGCCTGCCGCATCAGCCTTGGCAGGGTGTATCCATCCGCCTGCACATACCAGCGCACTCCCCCGCGCGTGAGCATGGGACTTGTCAGCGAAAACGCCCGGGCAACGACCTCTCCGCCCTCGTCCGGGCGCTTGCCGGGTTCCGCGGGCTTCGCGGCAAAGCGCGCGCGCAGCCAATCCTGGTACTCGAGCCACAGCACGTCCATGTGCTTGCCGGAGATCGTGACCGGGGCGCTGTCCACCCGGAACGGAAGCAGGTTGTTGCTGTAATGCTCGACATAGTCGACGATCGCCTGCGGTCCGTAGCGCTCGGCAAGGAACGCGAAAAAATAGCTGCCGTAGAGATAGTCGCGGTTATGCGGAAATCCGCGTCCTTCGGCGTTGATTTCGCGCAGCGGCAGGAGCCCGCGGGCGTTTTCCGCGCGCATCATGCCCTCGAAATGACTCTGCCCCAGGCGGCCATAGCCCCTGCCCGCATCCGACTCCGAGTAGACGGCAAGCCCTTCGGTCAGCCAGCTCGGCTCGAAGACGTTCGGAAACAGCAGGGGAAACCGGCCCAGGACGCGCCGCAGAAAAAGCGGCCCGCCGGTGGCCTTGTCCAGATGAACGATGTGGGTGAATTCG
>JBGPLD010000313.1:0-2676 GCA_041486325.1 Gammaproteobacteria bacterium | reverse complement strand
GCGCAAACGTGCGATTTACCTCGGTGTCGAGCGACAGCCGCACGCTTTCGCCCGGCGCGTTGTTCGTCGCCCTGAGAGGCGAGCGTTTCGACGGCCACGGATTCATCGGCTCCGCGAGGAAGCGCGGCGCCGCCGCCGCGATGGTAGAAGAGCGCGCAGCATCCGGCGTCGGGCAATCATTAATGCCGTTCCTGATCGTCGACGACACCCATCTCGCGCTCGGGCGGCTTGCGGCGCACTGGCGCCGCCGCTTCGATATTCCGGTTATTGCGGTCACCGGCTCCAACGGCAAGACCACGGTCAAGGAAATGATTGCAGCCATACTGCGCGCGCACTGCGGCGAGTCGAGCGCGCTCGCGACCGAAGGCAACCTCAACAACGACATCGGCTTGCCCCTGACGCTGCTCAGGCTGCGCGGCGAGCACCGCTGCGCGGTGATCGAGCTGGGAATGAATCATCCCGGCGAGACCGCTTTTCTCGCCGGCATTGCCGCAGCGACGGTGGCGCTCGTCAACAACGCCCAGCGCGAGCACCAGGAGTTCATGAAAGGGGTCGCTGACGTCGCGCGCGAACACGGCGCGGTATTTTCGGCTCTGCCGCCGGGCGGTACCGCGGTGATCAACGCCGATGACGAATTTGCCGACTACTGGCGAGGCCTCGCCGCAAATCGCCGCATCGTCGATTTCGGCATGAACAAGCCGGCGCAGGTCGGCGGAAGGCATGCCATCGCCGATTTCGGCAGCGAGATCCAGCTGCGCACGCCGGCGGGCAGCGTGAGTGTCGCGCTGCACATCGACGGCCGCCACAACGTGATGAATGCCTTTGCCGCGGCGGCCGCGGCGATTGCGGCCGGAGCAGGGCTGGCGCCGGTCGCGCGCGGACTCGAAGGATTCCGCGCATTCAAAGGCCGGCTTCAGCGCAAGGCCGGGCGGTCTGGATCGACGATCATCGACGACAGCTACAACGCCAATCCGGACTCGGTGCGCGCTGCGATCGACGTGCTCGCAAATTATCCGGCGCCCACCGTGCTGGTGCTGGGCGACATGGGCGAAGTCGGAGATCAGGGGCCGCAGTTCCACAGGGAAATCGGCGCGTACGCCCGAAGCGCCAACATCTCAAGTCTCCTCGGCATGGGCGAGCTTACCCGGCATGCGGTCGAGGCGTTCGGCGCAGCGGGCGCTCACGCAAACACGATCGAGGGGTTGTTATGCATGGTGCGCGCCAGCGCAACGCCGCAAGCAACGCTGCTGGTGAAGGGTTCGCGTTTCATGCGCATGGAGCGGATCGTGGCGGCGCTATGCGAGGAGGGCAATTAGATGCTGCTTGCATTGTCCCAATGGTTTGCTCTGGAAGTGCGCGCTTTCAATGTTTTCCAGTACATCACGCTGCGCGCGGTGATGGCGACGCTGACGGCGCTTGCCATTTCGCTGCTCGCCGGGCCGTTCGTGATACGCAGGCTCGCCGCCTACAAGATCGGCCAGGCGGTGCGCGACGACGGCCCCCAATCGCATCTCACCAAGGCCGGCACCCCGACCATGGGGGGCGCCCTGGTTCTGCTGTCCATCCTGGTCACCACCCTGCTTTGGGCGGATCTCTCCAACCGTTTCGTCTGGATCGTGCTCTTGGTCACGTTCGGTTTCGGCGTAATCGGCTGGGTGGACGACTACCGCAAGGTCGTGCGGCGCGATCCGAAAGGGCTATCGGCAAAGGCCAAATTCTTCTGGCAATCGGTAATCGGGCTGGTCGCGGCGGTATACCTCGCGTTCGCGGTATCGGTGCCGTCGAATGTGCAGATCGTGCCGTTGATAACGGCCTGGGCGCAGAGCGGTCTCGGGATAAATCTCTCGCCCAAGACCGATTTCATAGTGCCGTTCTTCAAGAACATCGCCTATCCGCTCGGCGTGTGGGGATTCATCGTCCTCACCTACTTCGTCATCGTCGGCACTTCGAACGCGGTGAATCTCACCGACGGGCTGGATGGCCTCGCGATCATGCCGGCCGTAATGGTGGGCGGCGCGCTCGGAGTGTTCGCCTACGTCGTGGGCAACGCGGTGTATTCGAAATACCTGCTGTTTCCGTACATACCCGGCGCGGGCGAGCTTACGGTCTTTTGCGCCGCGCTCGCCGGCGCGGGCCTCGGCTTCCTCTGGTTCAACGCCTACCCGGCGGAAGTATTTCTCGGCGACGTGGGAGCGCTGTCGCTCGGTGCGGCGCTCGGAACCGTGGCGGTCATCGTGAGGCAGGAGATCGTGCTTTTCATCATGGGCGGCGTATTCGTCACCGAAACGCTGTCGGTGATGATCCAGGTGCTGTATTTCAAATGGAGCGGCGGCAAGCGCGTCTTCCGCATGGCGCCGCTGCACCATCACTACGAGCTTTCCGGATGGCAGGAGTCCCAGGTCGTCGTTCGCTTCTGGATCATCACGATGATGCTGGTGTTGTTTGGATTGTCCACGTTGAAACTGCGGTGAATTTCGCGGGCAGAAAGGTGCTGGTGCTCGGTTTGGGTGATACGGGCTTGTCGATGGCGAAGTGGCTGGCGCGCCGGGGCGCGAACGTGCGCGTGGCGGACACGCGCGCGGCGCCGCCTCGCCTCGCGGATCTCAGGCGCTCGTTACCCGGCGTCGCGGCGCACTGCGGTCAGCATCGAGAGGATATCTTTGCCGGCATCAACCT
>JBGPLD010000312.1:0-2693 GCA_041486325.1 Gammaproteobacteria bacterium | reverse complement strand
GAGCGCTGCTTGAGCATCTCCATCGCCATCTGGTGGATGCTGCCGTTGCCGCCGGAGGCATAAGCGAGCGGCGGATCGGCGCGGCGCGCGTATTCGATGAACTCCTGAAAATTCTTCACCGGCACCGAAGGATTGACCGACAGCACCCATTGGTTCGAGACGACCGAGGCCACTGGCGCCAGATCCTTGAGCGGATCGGATTGCATTTTCTTGTACAGGTGCGGATTGATGGCGATCATGCTGTCGGCGAGCAGCGCCAGGGTGTAGCCGTCCGGCGCGGACTTCGCGACCATATCCATGGCGATATTGCCGTTCGAGCCGGGGCGGTTTTCGATCACGACCGGCTGGCCGATGAGTTCCGCGAGCTTCTGCCCGAGCACGCGCGCGGAGATGTCGGGTGCGCCTCCTGGTGGGATGGGAACGATCAACCTGATGGGCCTGGATGGATATTGGGCGGCCGCCATGCCCGCAAGGAGCATGGAGGCCAACGCCAGCGCGGCACGCAGGGTCCTGTGGTTCACGGGTTTCCCGGCAATCAGTGCAGCGTGAGCGGCGGGCCGGCATCGGCGCGGACTGCACTGGCCCGCCGGACCATTTCCCGCCACAGGTTTGAAACGTCCTTGCGGAACACGGTGTCGGCGTCTGCATCGACGACGAGCCAGTCGCCGCGCTCGAGCTCGCCGCGCAACTGGCCTGGTCCCCAACCGGAGAATCCGGTGAAAAAGCGGATGATCAGCGACGGATTCTTGAGCAGCTCATCGATCGTTTCGGGATGCAGTGCCAGATGCAGCCCGGGAAGCATCGTGAGCGCTTTGCCGGGAGGATTTTCCGCGCGAAAAACGGCCAATAGCCCATTGGACGCCACCGGCCCGCCAAAAAATACCGGCTCCGTGAAACGCTTGAAGCGCTCGCCGGGGAGCACCTCGGCAAGCGACCGGTTGGTGGGGCGGTTGATGATCACGCCGATTGCCTGCGCCAGTTCACCCTGGGTCACGAGCACGACGGATTCACGGAAATTCGCGTCGGGCATTCCGGGCTTTGCCACCAGGAAAAGGGTGGTAGACGACGCCTGGGCGGCTGCGCCGGCCGGTGCAAGTCCGAAGGCCAATACAAGTATCCCGCCCAGCAAGCCTTTCATACAATTTAGTCTCGGGACCGGCAAGCAGGTGCCCGGACTTCCATCATAGAGGAGGCACGGCGGCTCCGCCGGGGCGCGCGGAGGTCCATGCCGTGACGGCGCGGGCGCGGCGCAGCAACTCGTCCCACAGGCCTATCGGGTTCTTGCGGAATACGAGATCCGGATCGGCATCCAGCACGTACCACAATCCGCGGTCAATTTCCATGCGCAGCTCACTGGGGCGCCACACAACATAACCGACGTAATAGCGCGCCTCGTTGGGAGTCTCCTCGATGATGTGATCCACCACGGCGCCCTGGGTGGCGAGAAACAACTCCTTCATCATCTGGATCGATCCGGCGCCGGGGGTGTGGTTGGTGCGCACCACGGCGAAGATCGCCTGACGCAGCATCGGCCCGCCGAAATAGACCGGGTCGCGGACGAGCTTGGAGGGCTGGTGCTCGGGAAACAGGCTGGCGAGGGAGCGTCCCGTGGGACGGTTGATGATAACGCCGACGTGCCGGTTATTGTCTACGGGCACGGCAAGCAGAACCGATCCGCGATAATCCGAGTCGATCAGCCGCGGCGCTGCGACGAGCATTACCGCCCCGCTTATGTCGCTAACTTGGGTGTGGGCGGCAGGAGGCGCCAGAAGTCCCAATCCCATCACGACAACCGCTGCGGTACAGCGCATGAAATCTCCCGGACAAATCACTCGACGATGAGTGTAGCCGAAGAACGCGATTTTGGGAGAACCGAAAGCGGGGCGTGGCGGAAGCATTTCACCAAATGGTCGTTGACCAGTCCGACTGCCTGCATGAAGGCGTAGAGGATGGTCGAGCCGACAAACCGGAATCCGCGCTTTTTCAGGTCCTTGCTGATTGCATCCGATACCGGCGTGCGCGCAGGCACCTGCTTCATGCTGCGACGGCGGCCCTGCAGCGGCCTACCGTCAACAAATTGCCAGAGATACGCATCGAACGAACCGAATTCCCGCTGCACCTGGAGGAAGGCGCGGGCATTGCCTATCGTGGACTCGATCTTGAGGCGGTTGCGCACGATTCCGGCATTGGCGAGCAGCCGCCTGACGTCACGGGCGCTGAAGCGCGCGACCCGCGATGGATCGAATCCGGCGAATGCGCGGCGATAGTTCTCCCGCTTGTTCAGAATCGTGGACCAGGACAGGCCGGCTTGCGCGCCTTCGAGGACCAGGAATTCGAACAGCGTACGGTCGTTGTGCGCCGGCACGCCCCACTCCATGTCGTGATAGCGGATGTACAGTTCGCTGCCGAGGCACCACGGGCAGCGCTCCTTGACCTTCTTCGATTCCGTGGGGCTCATGCGCCCTTCCCGGGTCGCATCCCCGCGTGCTGCGCGGGGCCCCTGCTCAGCCGTCCAGCGCGCCCCCACTCTTCATCGTGGTGGCGAACATAAATCTCGCTGCCGAGGCACCACGGGCAGCGCTTGCGACCCGTCATGAGACCTAAGCGCTGAAAGCCTGAATTCCGGTCTGCGCCCTGCCGAAGGCCAGTCGAACGAGGGGTCCATGCCCCCTCGTAGCTCCCTGATTCCAGAG
>JBGPLD010000311.1:0-2715 GCA_041486325.1 Gammaproteobacteria bacterium | reverse complement strand
CGGCCGCTGAATCGTCCCTCATGCTCGAAATCCGCCACCTGCGCACGCTGGTCGCGCTGACCGAAGCGGGCACGGTGTCGCGCGCGGCCGAGCGCGTGCATCTGACCCAGTCGGCGCTCTCCCACCAGTTGAAGGCGCTGGAAGCGCATTACGGCGTGGCGATGGTGAAGCGCCATGGACAATCGGTGAAGCTCACGGAACCGGGGCAGCGGCTGGCGGCATTGGCCTGCACCGTGATGGGCGAAGTCCAGACCGCCGAGCGCGATCTCGTGAAACTTTCCCGCAAGCCGGCGGGAACGCTGCGCATCGTCCTCGAATGCCATACCTGCTTCGACTGGCTGATGCCGATCATGGATGCTTTTCGCAAGCACTGGCCCGACGTGGAGCTCGATCTGGTATCGGGCTTTCATCCGAATCCGCTCGCACTGCTCGCCGACAACAAGACCGATCTCGTGATTGGATCGGAAAACAAGCCGCGGCGGGGCATCGTCTATCACCCTTTGTTTCGCTTCGAAGTGCTCGCGGTATTGCCGACCGATCACCGGCTGCGGGCGAAACCCTATCTCAGTGCGGGTAATTTCGCGAAAGAAACACTCATTACCTATCCGGTGCCCGAAGAGCGCATCGACCTGATCCGGCGGGTGCTGAAGCCGGCCGCTGTCCATCCCAGACGCCGCACCACGGAACTCACCGTCGCCATCCTGCAGCTGGTGGCCAGCCGGCGTGGCGTGGCCGCCCTGCCGAACTGGGGGATCAAGAACTACGTGGATTACGGATACGTGATCGCGCGGCGCATCGGCAAGAACGGCTTGTGGAGCAACCTGTACGGCGCTACCACCGGCGAGGTGGCGCGCCTGCCCTTTGTCCGGGAATTTCTGGAGACCGCCCGGCGCGAATGCTTCGCCAAGCTCGACGGGGTGGTACCGGTGCAGTGATTGATTCGGCGGGCCCAGGCGAAGAAAGCACCTGGAGCTAGGATCCCCTTGTCTCTCGCTTCTTCATCCAGCGCACCGGGATCGCGGTGATATCGCCTTTGCCCAGCCCTTCGCGTGAAGCCTCGTCGTAGCATTGCAGCGCGCTCGAGGTGACCGGGAGATCGGCGCCGAAAGATTTCGCCTCTTCGATCATCGTCCGCAGGTCCTTGCGCATCGCGTCGATATCGACGGTGATCGGGCCGACGTCTTTTCCCTGGAGTGCCGCCGCGATTACCGTCCCGCGGCCCTTCAGGACATTCGGCCCTCCCGAGGTATCGGTGAAAATATCGACGAGACGGGCTGCATCGAGCCCGAGCGAGCCGCATAGCGACAAGGCTTCCCCGAAGGCCTGCCAGAAAACGAGCAAGGGCAGATTGATCGCGAGCTTCATGCTCGCGCCCGCGCCGACGGGGCCGACGTGCTCGACGCGCCGGCACATCTGATCTAGGAGAGGTCTGGCCCGGGCGACATCGGCCGCCTCGCCGCCGGCGAATCCGAACAATTTCCCGTCCTTGGCCGGTCCCACCGTGCCGCCGACCGGGCAGTCGATCATGGCTGCGCCTTTTTCCCAGATTTTCGCCGCCAGCGCTTTTTCGGTCTCGGGCCGGACCGTGCTCATCTCGACGAACAGCTTTCCCGCAACGTTGCCTGCAAGAAGCCCGTCCTTGCCGCCGTAGACGGCATCGATGGCGGCCGCGTCGATGAGTATGGTGATGACGGTCTGGGAGGCTGTGGCGAGCTGCGCCGGCGTCGCGGCGACTTTCGCTCCGGCAGCCAAGAGCGCCTTGGTTTTCTCTGCGGTGCGGTTCCAGACCACGACCTCGTGGCCGAGACTCATCAAGCGCTGGGCGATCGCCGCTCCCATCCTGCCCGTGCCTGCAATCCCGATTTTCAAATGCCTCTCCTCGAATGTGATCTCTAACGGTGCGTCAAGTTGACACGCGCTGAGCCGTGGAGTCAAACTAGCGCGCGATTAATATAACAGCTTGGCCGAAGCCGCTTCACTCCAAAGGAGAGAGAATGGGGTCGCCGATGAGCGAGCTCCGCGACGGGATGCACGTCGATCGGGATGTTCCGATCCGGATGAATGACGGACTTGTTCTGAAGGCCGACGTGTTCCGCCCGGAAAAGGAAGAGCACTATCCGAGTTGCGCAGCTGCGGTCCGTTCCTGCATGATGATCCACGCGATCGTCCGGCGGTGGTTTTCGGCGGCAGGACGACGCTGCATGCCGGACCGAACCGCAAAGCTTACGTACTTGTGCCGGTGGTTCCGCAGGAACGCTGATCGGCCCATCGAGGGAGGACTAAAGTGACGATGAAGTTGTATGGGTTCTGGCGCTCGCTCGCCACTTATCGCGTGCGCACGGCGCTCGCGTTAAAAGGTGTCCAGGCGGAACCAATCTCCATCAATCTTCTGGAAGGGAAGCAGCACACCGCGGAATACAAAGCGGTCAACCCGCAGAGCGTGCTGCCGGCGCTCGTGGTGGACGGCGGGCCGCCGCTGTTCCAGTCCATGGCCATTCTCGAGTACCTTGAAGAGACGCACCCGAATCCGCCGCTCCTGCCGAAAGACGCGCGCGGGCGGGCGCGGGTACGCGGCCTTGCGCAGATCGTCGTGAGCGACGGCCATCCGCTGGTCGTCCCGCGCATCCGCGGCTATCTCGAGAAGGAAATGCAACAGAACGAGCCGGCGCGCAACAAGTGGCTCGCGCACTGGACCTTGAAGGCGCTGGAAGCCCT
>JBGPLD010000310.1:0-2732 GCA_041486325.1 Gammaproteobacteria bacterium | reverse complement strand
GATGCTCATCAGGTGGCTGACGCCGGTGCGTGCGAACATCTGCCATTCATCGGGGGAAATCGCGTTCTGGTCGCCGACCGCGAGCGCGATCAGCACGCCGGCGTAGGGATGCTCCGGCAACGCGTTGCGAATTTTTTCCCGCGCCCCCTCGCGCAGCCGCTCGATCCAGTACTGCGGCCGCTCAACCCGTTCCGCGAGCCGCACCTGCTCTTCCCTGGGGCGCACGTAGCCGGTCGCGCGCACGCCGCGCTCGAGCAGCCAGGCCTCGTAGTCGAAGCCGTGCGGATTGACGTTGCCGTGCGGGCGGCGCAGCCGCGCCGTAAAGCGCCAGCGCTCGCCGGCACGGATGGCCGGCACTTCCCGGGCTTCGTCCGCCCTGAACCCGCTGTACCAGGACAGCACGATGCGCCGCGGCACCCCGCGCTCGGGGGATTCCACATCGAAATCGAAACGCACGCCGCGCTCGAAAGGCTGCGGCAGGCCGGCGATGACGCCGGTGAGGGCAACGTCGACGCCTTCGAGCGCCGCCTCGAGCCGGTCGGAAAGACGCAGGTGCGCGAGCGCCGCCGCCCAGGCGAACCCCAGGACCGCGAACGCGGCGAAGCCCAGGCCTGCAGTCACGATTGAAACGGAGCGTCTGGAGAACCATGCGAGCGCCAGCGCGGCACACGCCGCGAGCGCCGCGGGAATCAGCCAGGCCGGTTGCGGCAGCGCCGGCTGCTGCTGCAGGAGCCAGACGCCGAGCGCGAAGCCGAGCGCGGCGAGCCTCATCGTCCGTCGTCAGCGTCGTTCATCCCACGAGTAACGGCCGAGACCGCTGAAGGTTGATATGCTTATCGTCCCGAGTCGATACGCTTGTCATCCTTCGCTGCGCTCAGGATGACGCCGATGATCCATGCCGCGGAAATTTTTCCGGAAATACCTGCCGAGCCACGAGTCCATCCGGCAGAACCGGCATATCGCGCGCTTCGGCACCCTGCTTCAGCATCCCAACCTCTGGCATTTGAACCGCCACTCGGTCGCGGGTGGCGTGGCGATTGGAATGTTCTCGGGCCTGGTGCCGGGCCCATTTCAGATGCTGACCGCAGCTCTGCTCGCCGTTCCGCTTCGGGTCAATCTGCCCGTGGCGCTTTTCACCACGCTCTACACCAACCCGTTCACCATCGGGCCGCTGTACGTGGCCGCCTATGAAATCGGCAGGCTGTTTGTCGAAAGCGACGGCACGGCTCTGAGCCGCTCGCCGGACTTCGACTGGTCGAACTTCGCGGCGTGGGTGCAGGCGTTTCTCGCCTGGCTATTGTCGCTCGGCAAGCCGCTCGCGGTCGGGCTGGTGGCGCTGGCGGTAGCGCTCGCTATAGCGGGCTACGTCTTCGTTCAGCTCGCGTGGCGCGCCTACATCATCCTCGCCTGGCGCCGTCGCAGGCAGCGGCGCGCGGGACAAGAACCCGGGTAACGGTAGTTACCCGGGACGAATTCATCAGAAGAAGGCAAGCGCGCTGCCGACGAGCATCGCCGCGATGATCGCCGAGATGAGCCGGCGCAGATCCCGGTCATGCATCAGCCGGCGCAGGATTCCGATCGGCCTGGGAACCCGGGCAAACAGGGCGAGGTCCCGTTTCGTCGGCGCCGCCAGCCTGCGCAGGGCGAAGGAAGAATCGAACCGGGCCGAAAGCGCGAGACGCGATTCGGGCGCGCTGGCTGAAGGCGCAAGCAGTATCGTCTTGTCCGCCGCCTGCTCCGGATCCAGCTTCATTGTTTTTTCGGAATCTCTCGCGCGGCCGGCTTTCGCCGCCCGCTTAGCAAGCGGCAGCGTGTCCGCCGCGGCACGCGCGGGGGCCTCCCGGCCGCCCAGTTCCGCGAGGCAGTTGCGCAGGTCCGAAGCAAACTCGTAGGTGTCCTGGTAGCGCGCGTCGGGGTCTTTCTCGAGCGCCCTCTTGACGACGAGGTCGAGGGTCGCCGGCACTTCCGAATTGAGCCGGCTCGGGGGAATCTGAAGGACGTTGGCCACGTTGTACATGACCTGAGTCGTGTCCGTTCCCAGGAACAGCGACGAGCGGGTCAGCATCTCGTACAGCACGATGCCCACGGAGAAAATATCGGACCGGTGGTCGGCCGCGCGTCCCAGCACCTGTTCCGGCGACATGTACTTCGGCGTGCCGAGCCGCGTCCCGGTCTGCGTCTTGAGATCCGAAATGCGCACGCGGGCGATGCCGAAGTCCATGATCTTCACGCGCCCGCGCGGCATGAGCATGATGTTGCCCGGCTTGATGTCGCGATGGACGACGCCGCGCTCGTGGGCGAATGCCAGGCCGTCGGCCACCTGCTCGGCGATGTCGATCGCCTCGCGCAAGGGAATCGCGCCCTTCAGCATCCTGTCGCGCAGCTCGGTGCCTTCAATCAGCTCCATCGCCATGTAGGCGAGGTCGCCCTCTTCGCCGAAATCGTAGATGGAAATGATTGCCGGATGATTCAGGCGGCCCGCGGCCTTCGCCTCCTGAAAAAAGCGCGCCTCGTATTCGGTGCGCCCGGAGGCGTCCTCCGTCAGGACGATGGTCTTCAGCGCGACCGTGCGGTCGAGCACCGGATCGCGCGCCTTGTACACGATCCCCATGGCGCCGCGACCCACTTCGCCGAGGATCTTGTAGCGGCCGAGCTGGGTGATCTTTCCTTTCGCCATGTCAGGGCCTGCTTTTTCCGATCGGGCGCCGCAGCGCTTTCCGGTAATCGCCCAG
>JBGPLD010000309.1:0-2755 GCA_041486325.1 Gammaproteobacteria bacterium | reverse complement strand
GGCTATTCGCTGATCCGAAGAATCATCGAAGGCGCGAAACTGGACCTGCGCGCCGATTTCCACGGCAGGAGTCTTGGCTCCGCGCTGCTCGAGCCGACGCGAATCTATGTCAAGCCGCTGCTCGCGCTGACGCGGCAATTGCCGGTGAAGGGCATGGCGCACATCACCGGCGGCGGCCTGGTGGAAAACGTGCCTCGCGTTGTGCCCGAGTCCATGAAAGCGGTGATCTCGCGCTCGTCGTGGCCGCTGCCGCCCCTGTTTCAGTGGCTGCAGCGCGAAGGCAAGGTCGCCGACGCCGAGATGCACCGCGTGTTCAATTGCGGAATCGGCATGGCGGTCGTGGTCGCGGCCGAGCACGCCGACGCCACGGTCCGTGCCCTGGCCGGCGCCGGGGAAACGGTGTTCCGGATCGGCCGCATCGAAGCACGCAAAGCCGCCGAGCCGCAGGTCTCGATCGCCTGATTTCGGGCGAATCCGGAGAGCGCTGGAGCCTCTCAGGGCCTCAGCGCCCTCCCGTGGGGCGAACGAGCGACCTCGCGCGGAGGACGTCGATACTTCGGTAGAACTTGCGTCGCCGGGTATAGAATCGCCCCTGAGGCCTCCTTTTTCGAGTGTGCCCGTGTCGGTCAAGATTTGCTGGAACAACAAGCATCGCCTGCCGGGCCGCCCGAAATCGGTGGTGTCGCCCGGTGGGTTGTTTCGGGCGGCTTTTGCCCGACCGCTGCAGTAGGGTTCGCAGGATCTCCGGGGTAAGGCCATGAGACGGGACGTTACCGCAGTGAGTCTCTCGACGATCTATCTTATGCGGGTCGGCGAGACCAAATGGGATCGGGAAGGGCGGCAGCAGGGGCAACTCGACTCGCCGCTGACTCCCAAGGGTATCGAGCAGGCCCGCGCTACCGGGCGCGCCCTGCGGAAACTGCTCCCGGACCCACAGCCTGTATGCATTGAAACCAGCCCGCTCGGCCGAGCCGGGCACACTACAGCCCTGCTTTGCGCCGAGTTGGGTCTCGACGCGAAAGCCATGGTGGTTTCGCCGCTGTTGATCGAGCATCATCTCGGTGCCTGGCAGGGACTCACGAACGCCGAGATCGACGCGCAGTATCCCGGCGCGCGCCGAGGGCGCGAAGCCGACAAGTGGAATTACGTCGTGCCGGGCGGCGAGAGCTATGCCCTGGTGCATGAGCGTGCCCGGCAATGGCTGGCAAGCAAGCGCCACGCCCCTGTGACGATCGCCGTGACGCACAGAATGTTCAGCCGGATCCTTCAAGGGGCCTATGCAGGGCTCGCGCCGCAGGAAACGCTCCGCCGAATCCATCCTCAGGACCGTCTCTATCGGCTGTACGATGCGCAGCTGGAGGAATTCCCTTGCTGAATGCCCGGCGCTCCGGGCGCCCGGAGCGCGGGCCGATGGACGACTCTCCTGGCCGGTAGGCCATGGACAAACCAGAAGTGCTGCGTAACGCATCGCTCGGCCTCGGCGTCCTCGCGCTGGTCGCTGCGCTGCTTTTTCTTTACGACAAGACGCAGGCGATCGATCTGCGCGACCAGAGCGAGATCCTCGGCTACCTCCGCGTGCTGAAGGAGATCGACGGCCGCTGGGACGTGGACATATTGCGCGCCCGGATCGAGCCCGGCGCCACGGTCTCGCCCGCGATCAATCGCGGCGAGGCGGCGAGCAGGGCGTTGCGCGACCTGAGCTCGGCCCTGCAGAAAACATCCAGTCCTTCACTCAGCGCCGGGCTGCCGCAACTGAGCGAAGCGATCCTGCAAAAAGCCGCCCTGGTGGAAAAATTCAGGGTTGCGAACTCCGATGCGAAAACCGCGCTGGATGGCTTGGTGCGCAACGCCGCGGAAGCCCAGGCACAGGCTGGAGCGCTGAAGGTCCCGCCGCAGGCGCTCACGGCCGCGCTCGCCCGCGTGGTCGCCGCCGCGACACAGTATTACTGGCTCGCGCAGGACGCGCAACTCAAGAGCCTGGATGCCGCGCTCTCCGACTTGCCGGGTGGCAAGTCGGCGCTGCCGGAGACGCTGCGGCTCAAGGTCGGGCAAACGCAAGAAGCCGGCGCGGCCCTCATCAAACGCCGCTCGGCGGAGCAGGAGATTTTCGACAAGGTTGCGCTCTTGACCTCGGGCCCGCGGCTGGACAACCTGACGTTTTCGTTCTATGGCGAGCTCGAGGCTACGCTCCAGGAGAAGGAGCTTTTCCGCGTCTATCTGATCGCCTATACCGCCGCGCTGCTGATTCTGATCGCCTGGCTGGGGACCAGGCTCAAGGCCGCCAACGTGCGCCTCGAGCACCGCGTGAGAGACCGTACGCGCGAGCTGTCCGAGGCGCTGCAGCACCTCAAGGAATCGGAGGCGCAGCTGATCCAGTCCGAGAAGATGTCCTCGCTCGGTCAGATGGTGGCGGGCGTTGCGCACGAGATCAACACTCCCCTTGCCTATGTCAAGAACAGCCTTGGCACGGTCGCCGACAGGCTGGCCGACCTCGGCGGCGCGGTCGAGCAGTGCGAAAAGCTGCTCGCGCTGCTGCAGGCGGGCGGCAGCGCCGACCCGCAGGAGCTTTCGCGCCAGTTCGCACAGGCCTCGGCGGCCGTCACGCAGCTCAGGCAGGAGCGGGTGACCGAGGAGCTGGGCAACTTGGTGAAGGACGGGCTCTACGGCGCGGAACAGATGGCGGAAATCATCGGCAATCTGAAGGATTTCAGCCGCCTCGACCGCAGCAAGGTGACGAGCTTCAACCTGAACGACG
>JBGPLD010000308.1:0-2757 GCA_041486325.1 Gammaproteobacteria bacterium | reverse complement strand
GGCCAGATCAGGCTCAGGGTCGTCGATGCAAGCCGGGTCAATCCTGCAACCATCATGCCGGCGTATTTCCGGACCGAAGGCCTGACGCGGGTTGCGCCCGCTTTTCGCGACAAGACCGTCCTGACCGCGGAACAGATCGAGGATGTGGTCGCATTTCTGGCGACTTTACGCGATTAGATGACCTCACGCCGTGATTTCCTCATTGCCGCCGGCAGTCTCGCAGGCGGAATCGGCCTCGCGTCCGCCGCGAGGCAGGCGCGCGCGACGCCCGCCGCGGCGCAAGACGCGATCCGCAAGGTGACGGGCGGGGCGCCGGTGCGCCGCGGCAGGGTGAAGCTCGAGATTTCGCCGCTGGTCGACAACGGCAACTCCGTGCCCTTGTCCGTCACGGTCGAGAGCCCGATGACGCAGGCCGATTACGTGAAGGCGATCCACGTCTTCGCCGAGCAGAATCCCCTGCCGAACGTGGTGAGCGCGTATCTCGGCCCGCGCTCGGGACGCGCGCTCCTCGCGACCCGCGTCCGGGTCGCGGATACGCAGACGGTGGTTGCGATAGCCCAGATGAGCGACGGCTCGTTCTGGTCCGGCAGCGCCGACGTGGTGGTCACGCTCTCGGCCTGCCTCGAGGGGCCCGTCTAGTGGCGCGCGCCATCGTCAACGTGCCCGCGCAGGCCAGGCGCGGCGAGATCATCGAGATCAAGACGCTCGCTGCGCACTCGATGGAGACCGGCTTTCGCCGCACCCAGCTCGGCGAGCTGATCCCGCGCGACATCATCAGGCGATTCGTTTGCATCTACAACGGCGCGGAGATCTTCCGCGTCGATCTCCATCCCGCGGTGGCCGCGAATCCCCTGATCGCGTTTACCACGGTGGCGACCGAGAGCGGTACGATCGAGTGTCAATGGGCCGGTGACAACGGCTATGCCGTGACCGAGACCGCCTTGATCCGCGTCGAGTGAGCGTCCGTATCGGCGTGCGTCCGTGTCTGGCATTGGCCGCCGCCTGCATCCTTCTCGAATTTGCAAAGGCCGGCGCTGCCGCTGAAATTCCGCTTGCCGAGCGCCGCTCCGGCTATGACCTCATGGGCCGCGAAACGCGCGCGATGCAGGACGACGACGCCACAAATCCTGGCACGCTGTGGGTGCTCGACGGCGAGGCGCTGTGGAACGCCAAGGCCGGCTCCGCCGGCCGCGCCTGTTCCAGCTGCCATGGGGACGCCCGCGCCAGCATGAAGGGCGTTGCGGCGCGTTATCCGGCGTTCGACGCCGCGCGCCGGCGGCCGGTAAACCTGGAGGAGCGCATCAATTTCTGCCGCGCCGACCGGCAGAAGGCGCCGCCGCTCGCGTTTGAAGGCAAGGATCTGCTCGCGCTGAGCGCCTACGTCGCGCGGCAATCGCGCGGGCTGCCCAGCGAAATCGCGATCGACGAACGAACGAAGCCTTTTCTTGATGCCGGCCGCGAAACGTTCTACCGCCGCCAAGGTCAGCTCAATCTCGCCTGCACCCAGTGTCACAATGACAACTGGGGCAAAAAGCTCGCCGGAAGCATCATCCCGCAGGCGCATCCGACCGGATACCCGCTTTATCGGCTCGAGTGGCAAGGGCTCGGCTCGCTGCAACGCCGGCTGCGCAACTGCTTCGTCGGCATGCGCGCGGAACCCTACGCGTATGGGGCGCCCGAGTTCGTCGATCTCGAGCTCTACCTGATGTGGCGCGCGCGCGGGATGAAGCTCGAGACACCGGCCGTGCGGCCCTGACAGGGAGTGGCGACAAAAATCTCATCGGGAGGGGGCATGATGTCATCATCATTCTTCAGAGCGGTGGCCGGGGTTCTTTGCATGGCGGCATCGGCTGCGTTGATCGCGCAGGCCCCTTCGACAAGCTCAGGCCAGGCGTTTCCGGCCAGGCCGCTGAAAATAATCGTGCCGATTTCCCCCGGCGGACCGCCCGACATTGCCGGCCGCATCATCGCGCAGAGGCTTTCCGAAGAGCTGGGGCAGCAGGTGGTCGTGGAGAACCGCCCGGGCGCGGGCGGTACCCTTGGCGCGGAAGTGGCGGCCAAGTCGCCGCCGGATGGCTATACGATACTTCTCGGCTCCACCGGCTCGCTCGCTGCCGGCCCGAGTCTGTATTCCAGCGCCGGCTACGATTCGCGCAAGTCCTTCGCGCCGATCAGCATGATCGGGATTGCGCCGTTCGTGATCGTGGTCAATTCCTCGGTGCCGGCGATGTCGCTGAAGGAGTTCATAGAACTTGCCCGCTCGAAGCCCGGAGAGATCAATAACGGCACGTCGGGAAACGGTCTCCCGCCCCACATTGTCAGCGAGATCTTCAAGACGATGACGGGACTGAACATCGTTCACATTCCCTACAAGAGCGTGCCGGCATCGGTCACGGCTTTGATCACGGGCGACGTGCAGCTCGTGATCGAGCAGTACGCGCCGATGCAACAACACATTCGCGCCGGAAAGATCAGGCCGCTGGCAGTAGCGACCGCGAAGCGGTATTCGCAACTGCCGAACGTTCCCACCACCGCGGAAGCCGGCCTGCCCGGCTACGAATGGAGCGCCTGGACCGGCCTGCTCGTTCCTCGCGGCACGCCGTCCGAGATCATCGTTCGACTGAATGCCGAGACGGTGAAGGCACTGGCGGCCAGGGAAGTCCGTGACATTCTGGCGATCCAGGGAATCGAACCCGCCGGCAATTCACCCGAGCAGTTCGCCGCGTTCATCGATGTCGAGGTGGAAAAATGGTCTCG
>JBGPLD010000307.1:0-2766 GCA_041486325.1 Gammaproteobacteria bacterium | reverse complement strand
GGTGAAGATCGGCATCGTCGCGCCGCTTACCGGTCCGCAGTCGCATATCGGCAAGGACCTGGAAAACGCCGTGCGCCTCGCGGCCGACGACGCCAACGCGGCGAAGGTGACGATCGGCGGCAATCAGGTGAGGTTCGAAGTCATGGCCGAGGACGACCAGGCCGATCCGAAAATGGCGCCGGTCGTGGCGCAGAAGCTGGCCGATGCCAAAGTCAATGCGGTGGTCGGGCATTTCAACTCGGGAACCACGATTCCCGCCTCGAAGATCTACAGCGATGCCGGCATCCCGCAAATCAGCCCGTCGGCAACCAATCCGAAATACACCGAGCAGGGATTCAGGACGGCGTTTCGCGTGGTCGCCAATGACAACCAGCAGGGAAAGGTCGTGGGCGAATTTATCGCGAGAGAGCTCAAATCAAGGGCGCTTGCGATAATCGACGACCGCACGGCCTACGGCCAGGGTGTCGCAGACGTCGTGGAAAAATCCGCCAGCGCGGCAGGCGCCAGGATCGTCGCGCGCGAATTCACCACCGACAAGTCCACCGACTTCAAGGCGATCCTCACCAGGATCAAGGGAAAGGGGCCCGATGTGATCTTCTTCGGCGGCATCGACACCCAGGCCGGACCGATGCTCAAGCAGATGAAGGCGCTCGGGATCAAGGCACAGTACGTGGGCGCCGACGGCATCCAGAGCACCGAGCTGTTCAAGCTCGGCGGCGACGCGGCGGAAGGCACGCTCGCTTCTTTTCCCGGCCTGCCGCTGGATCGGATGTCGCAGGGCAGGAGTTTCGGCGAGAAGTACAAGGCGAAATGGAACCAGGACGTGGTGCTCTACGCGCCACAGGGGTACGACGCCTTCAACGTGCTCGTCGAAGCGATGAAAAAAACCGGCTCGATCGACCCGGCGAAGTTCCTGCCGGAGCTCGCCAGGATCGAATACAACGGCATCACCGGTCCGATCAAATTCGACGAGAAGGGCGACATCAGGGACGGCCCGATCACCATGTTCAGGGCGGTGGGCGGCAAGTGGGAAGCGGTGTCGACGATCGGCGGGGCGGACCCGGCCGCGGCAAAGGCGGCGGCGAAGAAATAGCGCGCCGGGGCCAGGGGCGGGTCTCCTCGAAAACGGCACCTTCGGGTGCCGTTTTCAATTCTGCCGGCACACAAGCGATCAAGATTGGCTTCAATCCCGCAAGAGCGGGTATACAGTCTAGCCGGAGTCGCGCGGGCGAAGAGGCGTTTCCGCCCGCGCGGGAATGACGGGGGCTTGTGGACATCTTCCTGCAGCAATTGATCAACGGCATCACCCTGGGCAGCATCTATGCGCTGGTCGCGCTTGGCTACACCATGGTGTACGGGATCATCGGCCTGATCAATTTTGCACACGGCGAGCTGGTGATGGTGGGCGCGCTCACCGCGCTATCGGTGATCAAGGGGCTGATGGCGGCCGGCCTGGGCCTGCCGCCCGCAGCGCTGATGATGGCGGGCCTGCTGGTTGCAATGCCTCTGTGCATGCTGCTTGCCTACGCCATGGAGCGCGTGGCCTACCGGCCGCTGCGCGGTTCGCCGCGGCTCGCGCCGCTCATCACGGCAATCGGCGTGTCGATCGTGCTGCAGAACGTCGCGATGATGTTCTGGGGACGGAGCTACTTCAGTTTTCCGGGCATCGTCGGCGCGACGACGTACAACGTGGGCGGCGCGGTGATCACCGACTTGCAGATCCTGATCGTGCTCCTCGCCGCGGCATTGATGGCGGGGCTGCTCTTCATCGTGCATCGCACGCGTCTGGGGCTCGCCATGCGCGCCACGGCCGAGAATGCGCCGGTTGCGGGCCTGATGGGCGTGGATGCCAATCGCGTGATCGTCGCCGCGTTCGTGCTCGGCGCGGCGCTCGCCGCGGTCGCCGGCCTCATGGTGTCGGCCTATTACGGCATCGCGCACTACTACATGGGCTTCATGCTCGGACTCAAGGCGTTTACCGCCGCGGTGCTGGGCGGAATCGGCAATTTTGCCGGCGCCATGCTTGGGGGCCTGCTCCTGGGAATAATCGAGAGTCTCGGCGCCGGCTATATCGGCGACCTCACCGGCGACTTTCTCGGCAGCAATTACCAGGACGTGTTCGCTTTCTTCGTGCTGATCATCGTGCTGACGATCCGGCCTTCGGGCCTGCTCGGCGAGCGCGTCTCGGAACGGGCGTAGGCAGCCGTGTTCGCCGCCCGCAACCGCAAGGCGTTCGCCTGGACGGGCGTCGCGCTGGTTGCGCTCGCGCTCGCGGTCCTCCCGATCGCGCTTGCCTCAGCCTTCGGCCAAGCATGGGTGCGCGTGATCAACCTCGCGCTGCTCTACGTGATACTGGCGCTGGGTTTGAACATCGTCGTGGGCTTCGCCGGGCTGCTCGACCTCGGCTACATCGCCTTCTATGCGGTCGGGGCCTATCTCTACGCGCTGCTTGCTTCGCCGCACTTCGGCCTTCATCTGCCTTTCTGGATCACGCTGCCGATGAGTTTCATGGTGGCCGCGCTCTTCGGGGTGCTGCTCGGTGCGCCGACGCTCAAGCTGCGCGGCGACTATCTGGCTATCGTGACGCTCGGCTTCGGCGAGATCGTTCGCATTTTCCTCAACAATCTCAACGCCCCAGTCAACATCACCAACGGACCGCAGGGAATCAACCTCGTGGACCCCTTGAAGATCGGAGGCTTTTCGTTCAGCACGCGCGAGATTATTTTCGGCGTCGATTTCTCAGGTCCGCAAAAGTATTACTACGCG
>JBGPLD010000306.1:0-2785 GCA_041486325.1 Gammaproteobacteria bacterium | reverse complement strand
CGGCCATTGTGCTCGGCTCGACCGAAGGCGGCAAGGTGAGCCTGATCGCCGGAGTCACCGCGGACCTCACAGCGAGGCTCAAGGCGGGGGAGCTTGTCAATTTTGTTGCGCAGCAGGTGGGCGGGAAGGGAGGCGGGCGCCCCGATATGGCTCAAGCGGGCGGAACAGACCCGGCCAAGCTGCCGCAGGCGCTGGAAACCGTAAGGTCATGGGTGACGGAGCATATGTAATTAGCAGTCAGTCGACTGTTCTTTTCGCCGCTCTCGCTGTCCCACGCTGGAAAATGCGATGCGCTACTGGTGTGTACGACGGTGCGGCGGTTCTCCGCCTATATGCATTGCGCCGTCGAACGTAAGAGGGTCCGCGCCGAGCCGCTACGAGCGCCTTCGGGTAAAATTCCAAATATTCAGCTTCTTAGGACCGCTCCGCGAATCGGAGCGATGGCCATGCATTTCAAGGTTGACGACGTCAGGATCCGCGAGATCAAGGAGCTCGCTCCGCCTTCTCATTTGCTGGGCGAGTTTCCTTGCACCGAAAAGACCGAGGAGCTGACGCATAACACGAGGCAAGCAATCCACCGCATCCTGCACGGATCGGACGACCGGATGCTCGTGATCATCGGGCCGTGCTCGATGCACGACCGGAAGGCAGGGCTGGAGTACGCGCGGCTCCTTGCCGGCATGAAAAAGGAGCTCGAGCGGGACCTGGTCATCGTCATGCGCGTGTATTTCGAGAAGCCGCGCACGACCGTAGGCTGGAAAGGGCTGATCAACGACCCCGACCTGGACGGCAGCTTCCACATCAACAAGGGCTTGCGCCTGGCGCGCCAGCTCCTCATGGAGATTAATGAACTGGGCGTGCCGGCGGGCACCGAGTTTCTCGACATGATTTCGCCGCAGTACTGCGCGGACCTGGTGAGCTGGGGCGCAATCGGCGCCCGAACGACGGAATCACAGGTGCACCGCGAACTCGCGTCTGGACTTTCCTGCCCGGTCGGGTTCAAGAACGGAACCGACGGCAACGTACGTATCGCGGTCGATGCGCTGAAGGCGGCGCGCACGCCGCACCATTTCCTCTCGGTCACCAAGGCCGGGCACTCGGCGATCGTTTCCACCAACGGAAATGAGGACTGCCATATCATCCTGCGCGGCGGAAAACATCCCAACTACGACGCCGCAAGCGTCGAATCCGCGTCGATGGAACTGGCTGCCGCAGGGCTCGAGCAGCGCTTAATGATCGACTGCAGCCACGCAAACAGCCAGAAAATGTACCGGCGCCAAGTCGACGTTGCACGCGAAATCGGGCGCCAGGTTGCTGCCGGCGAAGACCGGATCATCGGCGTCATGATCGAATCACATCTCAAGGACGGGCGCCAGGACCTCGTTCCGGGAAAGGAACTGGTGTATGGCCAAAGCATCACGGACGCCTGCATAGGCTGGGAGGACAGCGTGCCCTTGCTCCAGAATCTCGCCGAGGCGGTAAGCAAACGCCGGCTGGCGCACTCTGAAGAGTAGCGGCAAGCGGGTTATTGCCGGTCGCGAA
This sequence comes from Gammaproteobacteria bacterium, assembly GCA_041486325.1. GTDB lineage: Bacteria > Pseudomonadota > Gammaproteobacteria > Burkholderiales > SG8-39 > VBDM01. The sequence goes on along the minus strand of JBGPLD010000306.1, from coordinate 1,243 downwards.
GGCAATCTGCGTTCTGCCTTTCGCCGTCGTATACTTGGCGGCTCACGCGTGACGGGTCCGAACATGGCAAATTCCGTGGAACAATCCCGGCTTGCGCACTTGGAATCGCTCGGCGACGCGACCCAGTTCGCCGACAGGATTCACGGACTGATACCGTTCTCGCCTTTATTCCAGACCTTCAGTCTCGAGGAAATCCGGCTGCTGAGCCATTGCATGGAGGTCTATCGGGCCGAACCGGGTGTCGAGATCATTCGCGAGGGTGAGCAGGGCGAATTCTTGATCCTGCTGATCGAAGGCGGAATCGAGGTGTTCAAGCAGGACCGCTGGAACGCGCCGCGGCTGATGGCGATTATCGGTCCGGGCCAGTCGGTCGGCGAGATGTCGATGATCGACGGCGAACCGCGCTTTGCCAGCTGCGCGGCCGCCGACACCTGCCTGTTCGCCGTGCTGTCGCGGGAAAATCTGGCCCGTATCATTCTGGAGCAGCCGATCCTGGGAGCGAAAATCCTCATGGAACTGGTGCTTATGCTCTCGCAGCGGCTGCGTGTTACCAGCTCGAAACTGGTCGGTTACATGGACAGGGAAAATAATTGAACGCAGGGCGAAACCGGCCACAAAACCTGTGTCAGAATACGCTTCCGGAGAGGGGGAGGGTCCAATGAAAATTGCGAACGGAAAAGATTTCTGGGCCGGAGCGATGTTCATCGCGTTCGGGCTTGCCTTCATGGCAGTGGCCCGGAACTATTCCATGGGGAACGCGGTGCGCATGGGTCCCGCGTATTTTCCGATGGTGCTGGGGGGCATGCTCGCGGTCCTCGGCGCAGTCATATTGTTCCGGGGATTCGTCTCGAAGATTTTCAATCCGCTGGCCGTGTTTCCGTTTCGTCTCTGGTTTGTCGTCGGCGGCCTGATCCTGGGGGTGCTCGCCTTCTACACCCAGCCACCGCGCGACGCGGGAGCGGTGGCGCAGATCGCCAACATGCTGCTCTCGGGGGCCGCGATCGGGCTCATGTTCGCGGCATTCGGGCCGCGGTCGTTATGGGTGATTCTTCTTTCCGTGGTCATTTTTGGCTATGCGCTGAAGCCGCTCGGACTGGTGCTTGCCACCGGATTGCTCATTTTCATCAGCGCCTGGGGCGGACATGAATTCAAGACCAGGGAGGTCACCATTCTGTTCGTCTCGCTGGCAATCTTTTCCGTCATCGCGTTCGTCCGCGGCCTGCAGCTGCCGATGAACATCTGG
>JBGPLD010000305.1:0-2814 GCA_041486325.1 Gammaproteobacteria bacterium | reverse complement strand
TGGAACGCGAGACCGAGCATGCGCGCATTGTCCGCTGACTGAGCGTCCGACACTTTCTTGCCGCGCTCGGTCACGACGAATCGCTTCGTAATCAGCAATACATGACCGACCACGAGCAGCACGATCGATTGCATGAACTGCAGCCACACGCCCTGGCCGGTCATGAGCTCAAAATAGGTCACCAGAAGCAGCGCGGCAATTCCGGCCGTCACCCCGGCTCCCATGCCGGCTGAGAGCCGGGGCAGAATCGCGATCAGATAGGCAGCGATGAGAACAAAGACGAGCTTCTCGAATATCCAGCCCCAGGTCGGTGCAACAAAGAAATGTTCCTGCAGAATCGAGGAAACGGTATGCGCTTGAACAGATACGGCCGGCATTGCCGGGTTCACGGGCGTCACGAATATGCTGCCGACGCCTGCGGCCGTGGGCCCGATCAGAACAATCTTGTCGCGATATTTTTCCAGGGGTATCTTGCCGGTTGCGACATCGTAGAACGAATCTTCCTGGAACGCGGGCCGTCCATCGCGATCCTTGTAAAAAAAGGTGAGCATCTGCATGGACGGATCCGCGCTCACCGCGAGACCTCCGATCTGCAGCGCCTCGCCGGGACGGATCCTGATGTCCTTTGCGGTCAAGTTGAGGCTTTCCGCGACGAGCATGACCGCGAGCGACGGATAGTACTCGTCGTAATAGGTGATTGCCAGCGCCTCGGTGCGAATCGCGCCGTCCACATCGGTTACCGCGTTCAGATGGCCCACTGCAGCGGCGGCCGCGCCGATGCCGTCTACGATGGGGACCTCGACGCCGCTGGTGAGAAGCGGCAGGTCGCCGCCCCCGCTCAGGATCGTAAGCCCGTTTCTGCGCACGAATTCAGGAAGCGGCTTGTCGGGGTTGCCGCGCGGCTCACCCAGGCGAAACAGCATTGGCAGCACCACGTTTCCCGCCTTGGCGACGCTGCCGGCCAGCTTGCGGTCGGTGTTGAGCCCCATCTCGGCCTCGCGCAACAGCGTGCCGATCCGCCCCACATCACCGGGATGCACGGGCGCTGCCGGATCGGTCGGCATCGGGGCAACCCTGGAATAGATCTGGATCAGCCTGGTAATGTAATTAAGCCCCGGATCGAGTTCAGGCTCGGAGAAAAATACCGTATAGCCGATCACCTTGGCCTTCGCGCCCGCCAGGCTTTCGATCATCTTAGCGTGGATGTTGCGCGGCCACGGCCAGCGGCCGATGTTTTCAATGCTCTGCTTGTCGATCGCGATGATCGCCACCCTCTCGGAAGGCACTCGGGAGGAGGCCCGAACGCCCCAGTCGTAGGCCGATCGCTCGAGGCTCTGGATCAGCTGGGATCCGCCGGCGAGAAGCAGCACGAGCGCGACCGCAAGACCGAGAAACCCGTCCTTCTTCCAGAAGCCTGCTTTGGTCATGGCCTCTCCCGTTTGTTTTTATTTTTCTCTAAGCAGGGTGTGTGCCCCCCGAATCGCTCCCGCATCTTACGCCATCCGCCTTCCCGACTCGGTCTACCCCATGGCGTGTCCGCGCATTTCTGCAGTTCCGCACGCAGACCCTGTGCGAATTCAGCGAGCACTGAACGGCTCGATGCGCAGGACTTTCCAGAGATCGACCTGAAAGTCCGTAAGTTATTGAATAAACAGCAGCATCATCGACATTCTCACAGCTAATTATTGGAGGAGTCAAATTTTTCTGCAACGGGCTTTTCCCGCGTTGCTCAACGCAAAATGGAGGAATGCAAGAGACTCGGAGCGCCGCCGCCCGGCTGGAAGCGCTTCGGAAGACAACAATTTGCCGAGGGCCATGCTACCAGCGAAAAGTCAGGCGGGGGCGCGGGATCAGCTGCCGAGCAGTGTGCCCGGAGTCAGGCCATGTTGGGAGACAAGCTCGGCGGCGGATACTTTTTTTCCGTCCTCGTGCTTGGCCTTGAGAATCTCGATGCGACCGCCCTGGGCAGTGACAAAGATGCTGCTGGCGGTGATTTCAGAGATTTCGCCGGTCTTGCCCCTTACATCGCCAAATCTGCGAAAAACATGCTTGCGGCTGTCGAAAATCTGCACCTTCTTACCGTTCAATGTGGTCCAGGCTCCAGGCCCCGGATTGCAGCCGCGAATGAGGTTGTAGGTTAAATCGATGTGGTTGGCCCAGTTGATTTTCGCCTCGGCGGCGCGGAACCACCCCTCATAGCTCGCCCGGCTTTCATCCTGCAAGGTCTCGCGGTGCTTGTTGGCCATCACGAGGTCCGCCGCCTCTATCATCGCCGCGACTCCCATTGGAAACAGCCGGTCGAAATACACGCTTCCAAGGGTATCGTCCGGACCGATAGGGGTGTCCTTTTGGAGAATCACCGGGCCCTCGTCCAGCCCGTCGGTGGGCCGGAAAATGGACAGCCCGGTCCTGGTGTCGCCGCGGGTGATTGGCCAGTTTATCGAGCTGGGACCGCGGTATTTCGGCAGCAGCGAGGGGTGATACTGGATCGTGCCTTTCTTCGGAATTGTCACGAACTCTTGAGGCGCAAATTGCAGCACATAGGCCATGACGCCGAGATCCGCCTTCATTGCGCGCAGGGCTTCATGCGCTTCATTGTTTCGCAGCGAATGAAACTGGAACACCTTGAGGCCCGCGTCCTGCGCAGCCGCCCTCAGCGGATCGGCCTTGGCGCCTTCCTTTTCCGGCGCGCAGAACACCCCAGCGACCTCGTCCCCGCGCGCCAGAAAGGCATCCAGCACCGCTTTTCCGAAGTCTTGTTGTCCAATGATCGCAATTCGCATGGCGTCTCCATTCAATAAAACGGCGAGTTGT
>JBGPLD010000304.1:0-2837 GCA_041486325.1 Gammaproteobacteria bacterium | reverse complement strand
GTCTCGGCGGCTTCCTGAAGCGCGGTGTAGATGCCGGGCTTGCCGTCCACGACCTCCGAGATCGAATCGCCCACCGGCTGCACGAAGCAGTTGATGAGCGTGGCCTGCATCGGGATGCCGGCGGCGGAATTGATGCGGCCGGCGGGAATGAATCCGGCTTCCATCGCTTCGTAGAAGCGGTTCTCCCAGAGCGCGCGCTTGTCCTCGTGCTCGGCGGCGGCGAGGGCGCGCGCCACGCGCGAGCGCACGTCTTCAATGGATTGCTCGTCGCCTTTGGCGTACTTCTCGAGCAGGGAATCCCGGCAGATTTCCTGGTCGGGCAGGGGAGCGGAAACGGCACGCGCTTCAAGTGCTTGTTCGGGAGTCATCGGATGAACCTTTTATTACAGGGATTTTTGCGAATAGCCTACGCCTTCCTTTTTGGCTTGTAAATCCGCTTGAGGAAGTTTTTACAACCTGTTGATAAAAAGAAGAAACGGGACCCTACCTGTTGTGGTGGCCGGGGAGAGAGGGGCTCCGGCGCGATGGCCCGAAACCGGCGGCGGGCTGCCGGTTTCGGGCCCCTTTTCAAGGCCCGCGGTAGCGGATGCGGTAGATTGCCCCGGCGTGATCGTCGGACACCAGCAGCGAGCCGTCGGGCATCTGCTCGATGTCCACCGGCCGGCCCCAGACGGACTCGTCCCGCTTTTCAATCTGAAGAAGCCAGCCCTCTGCGAACACTTCCTGCTTCACGGCGCGGCCGCCTTCTATCACGACGCGCTTGATGCGGTAGCCGATTTTCCTGCTGCGGTTCCAGGAGCCGTGCTCGGCGATGAAAATGTTGTTCCTGTATTCGGCGGGGAACTGGCTGCCCGTATAGAAGCGCATGCCGAGCGCGGCGACGTGAGGCCCGAGCTTGACCGCGGGCGGGGTGAATTCGGAGCAGTCCCGCGTGCCGAAATCCGGGTCGCGCGTGTCGCCCTGGTGGCAATAGGGATAGCCGAAGTGCAAGCCCTGCTTCGGCGCGTGGTTCAGCTCGTCGGAGGGCAGGTCGTTGCCGAGCCAGTCGCGGCCGTTGTCGGTGAACCACAGTTCCTTCGTCACCGGGTGCCAGTCGAAGCCCACGGAGTTGCGCACGCCGCGGGCGAACACCTCGTAGCCGGTTCCGTCCGGATGGATGCGCGAGATGAGCGCATAGCGCCCGGGATCGGGCTCGCAGATATTGCAGGGCGCTCCGACCGGAACGTACAGCCAGCCGTCCGGGCCGAAGCGGATGAATTTCCAGCCGTGATGCGAATCGCGCGGAAAGCGCTCGGTGATCACGACCGGCTTGGGCGGGTTGGTCGCAATCGAGTCGAGTTGTGCCTCGATGTTGTCGTAGCGCAGGATGCGGTTCACTTCGGCCACGTACAGGTTTCCGTCCCGCAGCGCGATGCCGTTCGGCATGTGAAGGCCCGAGGCGAGCGTGATGACCTGGGTGGCCTTGTTGTCCTTGTAGCGCACCGCGTACACGTTGCCGGCCGAGCGCGTGCCGACGAAGAGCACGTTGTTCTTGCCGAGCGCGAGCGAGCGTGCGTTCGGCACGCTGTCGGCGAACACGCTGATCTCGAATCCGGGCGGAAGCTTGATGAGGTCCACGGGAAGCCGCTGCGCCTGAACGGGCAGGGCGCCGCCAAGCACGAGGGCCAGAGCCAGTCCGGCACGGGGTGATCGGGAATCGAGAACGGCAGTCATGAGTCGCCTTGTCCGGGTTTCGCTGTCATAATGCGATCAGACCCTTGCCATAATAATGGACAAGAATAAATCCTGGGGGGAGTCAATGTCCGCGAACGCATCAGGGCCCGCTGCGGGCATGCATCGATGAACCTCATTTCCTGGAACGCCCAGTGGTGCCGCGGCTGCGACGGCCGGGTCAACCCGGCCCGCATCGTCGCAGTGGCGCGCGAAATGGCCGATTTCGACGTGCTGTGCCTGCAGGAAATCTCGAGCAATTACGCCGGACTGCCGGGTAGCTTGGGCGAGGACCAGTACCAGACGCTGGCGAGTCTGCTCGACGGATACACCGTAATCAAGGGACTTGGGACGGACGTTATTGCGCCCGACGGCGAGCGGCGCGAATTCGGCAACGCGCTCATCACCCGCCTGCCGGTGCTCCAGGCGTTCCGCCACTTGCTGCCGTGGCCGGCCGATCCGGAGACGCAGAGCATGCAGCGAGCGGCCGTCGAGGCCGTATTGCAAACACCCTCGGGTCCGCTGCGCGTGACCACCACGCATCTGGAATATTTCTCGCTGAAGCAGCGCGCGGCGCAAGTCGAGCGGTTGCGCGAGCTCCAGTCGGAGGCGGCGGGGCACGCGAGCGACAGGCGCCGCAAGGAAAAGGAGGGCGGCCCGTTCGATTTCATGCCGCGTCCCGCCTCCGGCATTCTCACCGCCGATTTTAATTTCCGGCCCGATGACGCGCTGCATGAGCGCGTGCAGGCGCCGATCGCACCCGGCGCTCCCGCCTACCGCGATGCATGGCGGATCCGCCATCCCGGCGAGCCGCACCCGCCGACGCTGGGCGTGCACGACAGGCAGCAATGGCCGGGGCCGGCGTTCTGCTGCGATTTCATCTTCGTGACCGAAGACCTCGCCGGCAGGGTGGAGGACGTGGTCGTGAACAGGAACACCGACGCGTCGGACCACCAGCCGGTGCTGCTCAAGCTGCGGGATTGAGGCCGGTGAGCGCCTCGCGGCTCAGCCGCCGCTCAGCGCCTGGAAGATCAGCACTTCATCCGCCGCGCGCAGCGGCACATCGAGCGAGCGCGCCTGGTCGCCGTTGACGAAGATGCGGATGTGGCGGCGGATGCCGTCCTGCT
>JBGPLD010000303.1:0-2842 GCA_041486325.1 Gammaproteobacteria bacterium | reverse complement strand
GTGAGCGTGCCGGTGAGGTCGGTGACGCGCGCCTTGAGCGGCGGAACCGCGACTTCGTCGGCGGCGAGCGCGAAGCCCGCCAGGAGAAACAACAGGCCGGCTGCAACCAGGCCGAGCCAGCGCATCGGCATTGATTTACGGCTTCGCTGCCGGCTGCTTGCTGAAATCGACGGTCGGCGGCTTGGCGATGGCCTTCTCGTCCTCGACGCTGAAATTGGGCTTTACCTGGTAGCTGAACATCATGGCTGTCAGGTTCACCGGAAACTGGCGGATCAGCACGTTGTATTCCTGCACCGACTTGATGTAGCGGTTGCGCGCCACGGTAATGCGGTTCTCCGTGCCCTCGAGCTGCGCCTGAAGGTCGCGGAAATTCGCATCCGACTTGAGCTGCGGATAATTCTCGGCGACCACGAGCAGGCGCGACAGCGCGCTCGTCATGCCCGCCTGCGCTTCCTGGAACCGGCGGAACGCCGCGGGATCATTGAGCAGCTCGGGCGTCGCCTGGATGCTGCCCACGCGCGAGCGCGCCTCGGTAACCTGGGTCAGCACTTGCTGCTCCTGAGCGGCGAAGCCCTTCACCGTGTTGACGAGATTGGGCACGAGATCGGCGCGCCTCTGATACTGATTTAGCACTTCCGACCACGCCGACTTAACCTGCTCGTCGTTGCGCTGGATGTCGTTGTAGCCGCAGCCCGACAGCGCTAGCGTGGCAAAAACGATCAATGCTGTCTGAAATTTGCGCATGAGTGTCTCCTTGAGAAATGCCCAGCGTATATGGGAGCCGGGCGCGGAATTACAAGCCCGCCACCGTGCGCCGCGCAAAGCACAGGTCTTCCCAGGCCTTGGCCTTGTCGGGAAGGCTGCGCAGCAGATAGGCTGGGTGGTAGGTGACGATGAGCGGCACGCCCCGGTAGCGGTGCAGCCTGCCGCGCAGGCTGGCGATGCTGGCGTCGGTGCCAAGCAGCGTCTGCGCGGCAAAGCGCCCCATTGCGACGATGAGCTTCGGCTTGATCAGCTCGAGCTGGCGAAGCAGGTGCGGCGTGCACTGCTCCACCTCAAAGGGCTCGGGATTGCGGTTGCCGGGCGGGCGGCATTTCAGCACGTTGCAGATATAGACGTTTTCGCCCCGCTTCAGCGCGAGCGCCGCGAGCATGTTGTCGAGCAGGCGCCCGGCCTGGCCGACGAAGGGCTCGCCACGCGCGTCCTCTTCGGCGCCCGGCGCCTCGCCGACCAGCATCCAGTCGGCCTGCTCGTCGCCGACGCCGAACACGGTTTTGGTGCGGGTCTTGTGCAGGGCGCAGGCCTGGCAGCCCGTCACCGCCGCCTTCAGCTCCGGCCATTCCATGCGCAGGATGCGCGCGGCGCGATCATCCGCAAGATCGAGATGGGCAGTCCCTGCAAGCCCCGGTACCGGATATGCGATATGCGGCTTGCGAGGAGGGGCCGCAGGATTCCCTGCTGCGGTCGGAGCATTTGCTTGCGCGCTCCCCTCCTCTGAGTCCTCGATCCTCGATCCCCTATCCGGCCTTGCGCGCAGCCTCCATACGGGCCCCAGCCCCATCTCCTCGAGGTAGCGCTCGCGCCGCGAGTTCACAGATCGAGGGCGAAAACGAGCGCGTCCTCGCGCTTGCCGTCGGCCGGATAGTAGCCGCGCCGCACGCCCATCTGGCTGAATCCATATCCGGCGTACAAGCGCCGGCCGGCCTTGTTGGACGGACGCACTTCAAGAAAAAACACATGCGCGCCGCGCTCCCGCGCGACGCCGATCAAATGGCTGAGCAGCGCTCGCCCGTGGCCGCGGCCCTGCGCATGTCCGGCGACGCTCAGATTGAGGAGGTGCGCTTCGCTCGCGCCGAGCATGAGCACGGCATAGCCGATCAGTTCCTCTGCGTCGAAGACTACCCGGCAGTGGTAGCCCGCGCGCAGCGAGTCGCGGAAATTTCCCGCCGTCCAGGGGTAGGGATAGATTTTCCTTTCGAGGGCGAGCACCGCATCCAGATCGCGCTCAGTCATCGGCGCAATTTGCGGTACGGGCCGCAGTACGGCGCTCATGCGCGTTCACTCGTTTTCAGCGCGACTTTGTCCCGCAGATACACCGGGACGGCTGTCGCCGGATCCATCGCCTCGCCCGCGGCGAAGCGCGGCAGCGCGAGCCTCAGCACGGCGCGCGCCGTCGGCGCGATGCCGGGCCGGACCATGCGCAAGCGGCCCGCATGGCGCGCCACGATGCGCTCGCCGTGCGCCGCGAAACCGCTGCCGCAGCCGGTCCATCCCTCTCCGGAGACCGCCGGCACGGATTCCGGCTTGAACACGCCTGGAGCAAAGACTTCTTCCCATGCTGCGCCCGATTTTCGATACGCGGCATGATACACCTCGCCCATGTGCGCATCGAGGCAGGCAACGACGCGATCCCCGGAGGATTCTTCCGCGGCTACTTCCGCCAGGGCCAGCAGCGTGCCGATTCCAACGACGCCAATGCCGCGCGCAAGGGCAAGGCCCTGCGTCACGCCGCATGCGACGCGCAAGCCCGTAAACGACCCCGGCCCGGCGCCGTAGGCGATGCCGCTCAAGTCCTCGAGCGCGAGCCGCGCTTCAGCGAGCACCTCATCAACCATCTCAAGGATCATTTCCGCCTGGCGCTGTTGCGCCGGCTCATGCCGGAAAACGACAATCTCGCCGCGGCTCGCAGCGATGGAGCAGAAATCCGCGGAAGTCTCGATGGCGAGCAGGTTCATGAAAAAGGGAGGCAGGGCCCGCGAATTCTAGCCGATCGCGCCGGTCGCCGCGGCGCTTGACGCAAGGCGCGTCAGCAACGATGATTGCGCCATCAGAACGCAGCACT
>JBGPLD010000302.1:0-2859 GCA_041486325.1 Gammaproteobacteria bacterium | reverse complement strand
GTCGGGGAACTTGGGCATCTGGATCGAGGCCCAGATGTCGAGAATGCCGGTGCCGGCATCCCACTGCGCCGCGACGCCGAAGGTTTCGATCGGCACCGTGGCGCTGCGGCCCCAGACGGCGCGGAAGGAGATCTTGTTCTCGGCTTTCGCAAATGCTTCTTCCACCGGCCCCCACACGAACTTGCGGTGGTAGAGAATGTTCGAGCCGTGCGCCGCGTGCACGAGCGGCGCGCCCTGGGCGAGCGCTTTCTCGGGATCGATCACGTGCGGCAGCGGCTCGTACTCGACCTCGACCCGCTCCGCGGCGTCTTCGGCGAGCGCGCGCGAGTCGGCGACCACGGCCGCCACCCATTCGCCCGCGTAGCGCACGATTTCCTTTGCGAGCGCAAAGCGCGTGACTTTGGGTGCGTCCACCCCGACGGCGAGCGAATCGGTGTTAGCGCAGAATTCATCGCCTGTGAGCACGTACTGCACGCCGGGCATCGCCAGCGCGGCATCCGTGCTGATTGATACGATGCGCGCGCTCGCATGGGGCGACGCCACCAGCGCCACGTGCTTCAGTCCAGGGAGCGCGATGTCGGCGACGAAGCGCCCGCGTCCGGTGACGAAGCGGGGATGCTCCTTCGCGCGGCGCTTTGCGCCGATGTAGCGGAAGCCGTGCGGGCTTTTGTCCTGGTTCATGCCCGCGCTACTCGTCTTTGTTTGTCATCCTGAGCGCAGCGAAGGATCTCCCATGGCACGGTGTTCCGGTAGAGATCCCTCGCGGAGCCTGTCCTGAGCGAATGCGTAGGGCTCGGGATGACAGGAATACACGGTGTCATGGGGTCTTTGGGCCTTTCATGCGCTCGGCGGCGAGCTGAACCGCCTCGACGATCTGCTGGTAGCCGGTGCAGCGGCAAAGATTTCCGCCGATGGCGTCGCGGATCTGCGCTTCAGTGGGTCTGGCATTTGCGTCGAGCAGCGCCTGCGCGGCGATCAGCATCCCCGGCGTGCAATAGCCGCATTGCAAGCCGTGCGTCTCGCAAAAGCTGTCCTGCAGAACGCTCATCGAACCGTCGGGCCGCGAAAGACCCTCGACGGTGGTCACGCGGCGGCCATGCGCCTGCACCGCGAACATCAGGCAGGAGCGCACCGGCTCGCCGTCGAGCATGACCGAGCACGCGCCGCAGATGCCGTGCTCGCAGCCGACGTGCGTGCCGGTGAGGCGCAGCTCGTCCCTCAGCCAGTCGACGAGCGAGAGGCGCGCCGGCACTTGCCCCGCGCGCCGCGAGCCGTTCACTTCCACCGAAATCGGGTGGAGCGTTTCGCTCATGAAGCTGCTTTCGCTTTCTCGTGCGCATTTTTGTACGCACCGCGCAGCGCCCGCGCCGTGAGCACGCCCGCGAGGTGCCGGCGGTATTCGGCGCTTGCGTGAAGATCGCTGCCGGGTTCCGAGTCCGCGGCGGCGGAGCTTGCCGCTTCCTGCACCGCTGCCTCGTCGAGGCGGGTGCCGACGAGACGCGCTGCGATTTCGGGGAACGCGAGCGGCGTCGTTCCGACCCCGCCCAGGCCGAATGCCGCGCGCACGCAGCGCCCGTCGCCATCGAGCGCGACCTGCGCGGCGGCGGCGACCATCGCAAAATCGCCGTGGCGCACGGAAATCTCCGTGAAAGCCGAGCCTATTCGTTTCTCCGGCCAGATCGGCCAATGGATTTCCTCGAGGCATTCGTCGGCCCGTGCGGCGCTCGCCATCGGACCGGCGAAGAAATCGCCGGCTTCGAGAGTCCGCGCGCCGGCTGCGGAGCGCAGCACCATGCGCGCGCCCAGCACCTGCGCGGCGAGCGGCAGTTCGGCGGCGGGATCGGCGTGCGCAAGGCTGCCGCCCAGGGTGCCGCGATTGCGCGTCTGCACGTGACCCACCCAGGCAAGCGCCTGGCGCAGGAGGGGCACGCGCGCGGCAAGCGCATCGTCGCGCTCGACCACGCATTGGCGCGCGCACGCGCCGGTGCGCGCAGCATCTTTTTCGAGGGAAATAAATTTGAGCGCGGCGATCTCGTTGATATCGATCAACCACGCGGGACGCACAAGGCGCATCGCCATCATCGGCACGAGGCTCTGCCCGCCGGCGATGAGCTTCGCCGCGTCGCCGTGATGCGCAAGCAGTTCGCAGGCTTCGGCGATCGACGCGGCGCGTGCGTATTCGAACGGAGCTGCCTTCAATGCATGACCTCGAATCCAGGCGGTATGATACACAATGACATATCCGCGATAACCCCGGGAGGAAGACCGATGCAAAGGCTCTGGAAAATAGTTGCCGCATTCGCGCTCTGCACCGCGCAGGCCGCGGCGTGGGCGCAGGCTTGGCCGGCGAAGCCGGTGCACGTCGTGGTGCCGTTCACGCCGGGGAGCGCCACGGACATCATGGCGCGCACCGTGGCGGACAAGCTGTCCATGAATCTCGGCCAGACGTTCGTGGTCGAGAACCGGCCCGGCGCGGGCGGCACCATCGGCGGCGCGCTGGTGGCGAGGTCGGACCCGGACGGCTACATGCTGCTCGTGCATTCGTCGTCCTATACCGTCACGCCCTCCACTTATAAGGATCTCCCGTACGACACGCTGCGCGATCTGACCGGCATTACGCCGCTGGGCCTGTTGCCGAACGTGCTGGTGATCGCGCCGTCCAAAGGTATCCGCTCGGTCAAGGAGCTTGTCGCCGCGGCGAAGGCGAAGCCCGGCTCGATGAATGCCGCCTCCATCGGCACGGGCAGCGCGACGCACCTGAACGCCGAGCGCTTCCGCCTCGGCGCCGGCATCGACGTCGTCAACGTTCCCTTCAAGGGCACGCCCGAGGCGCTCACCGAAGTGATGACCGGGCGCGTC
>JBGPLD010000301.1:0-2882 GCA_041486325.1 Gammaproteobacteria bacterium | reverse complement strand
GAGCGGAGGAGAAATGGCCGTATCGTTCACTTGTCAGGCATGACATTCCGCGGGGCGTTCGGGGAAGCACCCTCTGCCGTTATTATGGCGCGTTCCGGGAAAATCCGGTAATCCCGCGAGAGTTCCGCACGGATACGCCTTCCGATTCTGATACGTATTCCGATACTATTTCCGAAGAATGTCGCTTTCCGTCCGGGCAGCCGGATGCAGCACCCCGTTGGCAAGTCTCAGCACCCGGTCGGCGTACTGCGCAAGCCCGGTTTCATGGGTGACAAGAACGAGGCTTGTGCCGCGCTCGCGGTTGAGCTTCAGCATCAGCTCGAATACCATGCGCGCGTTGCCGGCGTCGAGATTTCCCGTCGGCTCGTCGGCGAGCACGCACGCCGGGCGCGTCACCAGCGCGCGCGCAAGCGCCGCACGCTGGCGCTCGCCGCCCGAGAGTTCGCCGGGAGTGTGCTCGAGGCGCTCGCCGAGGCCGACATCCTTCAGCACGGCCGCCGCGGCGGCGCAGGCCTCCTCGCGCGGCATGCGCCGCACGAGCAGCGGCATCGCAACGTTTTCCAGCGCGGTGAATTCGGCGAGCAAATGATGGAACTGGTAGACGAAGCCGAGCGATTCGTTGCGCAGCCGGCCGCGCTCGGCCTCGGACAGACTGTGCATCGGCCTGCCCTGCACCGTCACTTCGCCCGCGCTCGGCGCATCCAGACCGCCCAGCAGATGCAGGAGCGTGCTCTTGCCCGAACCCGAGGCGCCGGCGATGGCGACAATCTCGCCCGCGCCGACCGCGAGGTCCACGCCCAGAAGCACCGGCACGTCCGTTTTTCCCTGGCGGTAGGTTTTCCGCAAACCCGTGCAGCTCAGCGCCTCACTCATAGCGCAGCGCTTCCGCGGGATTGACGCGCGAGGCGCGCCAGCTCGGATAGATCGTGGCCAGGAGCGAGAGCACCAGCGACACTGCGGCAATCACGATCACGTCGCGCTGCTGCAGGTCCGAGGGAAGCTCGCTGATGTAGTACACCTCGCGCGAGAGGAACTGCACGTTGAGAAGGCGCTCGAGGAAAGGCACGACCACGTCGATGTTGAGCGCGAGTATCACTCCGCCCGCAACGCCGATCAGCGTGCCGATCATGCCGATCAGCGCGCCCTGGACGATGAAAATCTTCATGATGCTCACCGGGCTGGCGCCAAGCGTCCTCAGGATCGCGATGTCGGGCTGCTTGTCGGTCACCGCCATCACCAGGGTCGAGACGATATTGAACGCGGCGACCGCGACGATCAGCAGCAGAATGATGAACATCACGTTTTTCTCGATCTGCACGGCGCGGAAAAAATTGGCGTGGCTGCGCGTCCAGTCGGAGATGAACAGGTCCCCGGGGATGCGGGTGTACAGGTCGCGCGCGACCTCGCGCGACCGGAACAGGTCGTCGAGCTTCAGCCGCACTCCCGACACGCGGTCTTCCATGCGGTAGAGTTTCTGCGCGTCCGAGATTTCGACGAGCGCGAGCCCCGAGTCGTATTCGAACATGCCGACTTCGAAAATTCCCACCACGGTGAACTGCTTCAGTCGCGGCAGCACGCCCGCCGGTGTCACCAGGCCCTGGGGCGCGATCAAGGTCACCTTGTCGCCCGCTCGTGCGCCGAGCGCGCGCGCAAGCTCCGATCCCAGCACGACGCCGAAAGCTCCCGGGACAAGCGCGCTGAGCTTCCCGGCTCGCATGTGCGCGCCGATGTCGGCGACCTTGTCCTCGAGCACAGGATCGATTCCCCGCACCACCGAGCCGCGCACGCTGCCGCCGAAGGCGAGCATCGCCTGGCCATTGACGAAGGGCGCAGCGGCCAGCACTCGCGGATGCGCGGCGGCTTCGGCGGCCACCTCCTGCCAGCCGGGGAGCGTCCCGCCCGCCCCGGTGATTTGCACGTGCGAAGCCACGCCGAGAATGCGCGCGCGCAGCTCCTTCTGAAATCCATTCATCACCGACAGCACCACGATCAGCGCCGCCACGCCGAGCGCGATGCCCAGCATGGAAGTCAGCGAGATGAAAGAAATGAAGTGATTGCGGCGCTTTGCGCGCGTATAGCGTAGGCCGATGAAATACTCATAGGGCAATCGGCCGATTATTGCGTTCAGCAATTTTCGCCAGGGGCGGCTTGCCCGCTCGAGAATCGTCCGAAGGATCGCTGGAAGCCAATGAAGCATCAAATCGACTTTCAGTCAAAAAATGAGCCGCAAGTGTGCCACAACCGGGTCACCGAGGCGATGCTAAACTCGAAAATGCATGCACTGCCATCTGCTCATCCCCGATTTTTTCTCCGGCGCGGATGCCGGATCCGGCGATCGCCACCGCGCGGTGGAAACGCTGATCGCCAAGGGACGGCGCAGGCATCTCGCGGCGTGCCCGCCCGAGGCCTGGCTCTTCGGGCGGTTCCAGGTGCCGAAGCAGCGCGACTGGCCCGTCGGGCCCTACTCCCTGCTCGCGGACGGCGGCGCGCCGGGGGAGGAATTCTGGCTGCGCGCCGACCCGGTGCACCTGCGCGCCGATCGCGACCAGCTCGTGCTCGCCGACATCGCAGCGTTCGATATTTCACGCACCGAAGGCGAAGCGCTGGTCGAGACCCTCAACCGGCATTTCGGCGATGCGGTGATGTTCTATCCGATGCGACCGGGGCGCTGGTACGCGCGCATGGCGTCCGCGCCGGACATTGAAACGACCCCGATCGCAGCGGCGCGCGGCAAGTCGGTCGAGGGCCGCTTGCCGTCCGGCGCGCACGCCATGCGCGTCCACGCGCTCATGAACGAGGCGCAGATGCTCTTGCACGAGCACCCGGTCAATGTGGCGCGCGACGCGCGCGGCGAACTTGCGGTCAACAGCGTCTGGTTCTGG
>JBGPLD010000300.1:0-2897 GCA_041486325.1 Gammaproteobacteria bacterium | reverse complement strand
CTCGAGGAAAAATACGGCTTCGACCGCTTCAACGACTGGTTCTTCGCCGGCGGGGCGAGAAAGGCGGGCACCGCGCTGTGGCGCTTCGGCGATGTCGCCGTGATAGACGGCCTCATGGTGAACGGCTCGGCCAGGCTGATCGGCTGGTTCGCCGGCGTCGTGCGCTGGATTCAATCGGGGTTCATTTACGACTACGCATTCTCGATGATCATCGGGGCTTTTGTGCTGCTGAGTGTCTGGGTCTTCTTGATGCCCATGCTGCAACGGCATTTTGCCTGATGGTGAAACCATGCTTGCGTCCGCTCCCTGGCTGAGTCTTTCCATCTGGGTCCCGATCGTCGCCGGGCTGGTCGTGCTTGCCGCGGGCTCGGACAGGAACGCTCCCCAGGCGAGGGTGATCTCGATTGTCGGCGCAATAGCCGGATTCCTCGTCACCCTCCCGCTCGTCGCCGGCTTCAACACGGCAACGAGCGCGATGCAGTTCGTCCAGATCACGCCCTGGATCCCGCGCTTCAACGTGAACTACCACGTCGGCGTGGACGGGATCTCGGTGCTCTTCATCCTGCTGAACAGCTTCATCACCGTATTGGTGGTCGTCGCGAGCTGGGAGGTGATCCGGACCCGCGTGGCGCAGTACATGTCGGCGTTCCTTGTCATGTCGGGCCTCTTGAACGGGACCTTTGCCGCGCTCGACGCGGTGCTCTTCTATGTGTTCTTCGAGGCGACGCTCATTCCGATGTATCTCGTGATCGGGATCTGGGGCGGACCGAACCGCGTCTATGCGGCGGTGAAGTTCTTCCTGTACACGCTGCTCGGATCGCTCCTGATGCTGGTCGCCTTCCTCTACCTGTATGTCCAGTCGGGCGGAAGCTTCTCGGTGCTCGATTACCACAAGCTGCCGCTGCCGCTCAATACGCAGATTCTGCTTTTCATCGCTTTTTTCATGGCGTTCGCGGTGAAAGTGCCGATGTGGCCGGTGCACACCTGGCTGCCCGATGCTCACGTAGAGGCGCCCACCGGGGGGTCGGCGGTGCTGGCGGCGATCCTGCTGAAGCTGGGCGCCTACGGCTTCATCCGTTTCTCGCTTCCCATCCTTCCCGACGCGAGCCATTACCTCTCCGGCTTCATGATCACGCTGTCGCTCGTCGCCATCATGTACATCGGCCTCGTGGCCCTGGTGCAGTCCGATATGAAGAAGCTGATCGCGTATTCGTCCATTTCGCACATGGGCTTCGTGACCCTGGGTTTCTTCATCTTCAATGCCTACGGGGTCGAGGGGGCGCTGGTGCAGATGATCTCGCACGGCTTCGTCTCTGCGGCGCTGTTCCTGTGCGTGGGCGTGATGTACGACCGCATGCACTCGCGCAATATTGCCGACTACGGAGGCGTTGTGAATACCATGCCGAAATTCGCCGCGCTCATGGTGTTCTTTGCCATGGCCAACTGCGGGCTGCCGGCGACCTCCGGCTTTGTCGGCGAGTTCATGGTGATCATGGGCGCGATGAAATTCAGCTTCTGGATCGCGTTCCTGGCGGCGACGACGCTCGTGTTCGGCGCCGCGTACACCCTGTGGATGATCAAGCGGGTGATCTTCGGCGGCGTGGCCAACGATCGGGTCGCGGGGCTCGCTGACATCAACCGCCGCGAATTCCTGGTGCTGGCGCTGCTCGCCGTTTCGGTGCTGTGGCTGGGCGTTCACCCGGCGCCCTTCACCGGGATCATGCACGCCTCGGTCGACGAGCTGCTCAGGCACGTGGCCGCGAGCAAGCTGTGAAAGGGGCGCCGGCATGATGTCCAATCTCCCGATCATGCTGCCGGCATGGGCCGAGATCTTTCTCCTTGCCGCGGCGTGCGCGATCCTGGTGGTGGACCTGCTGGTTCCGGATTCAAGGCGCGGGACGACCTACTATCTGTCTCTTGCCGCCTTGCTCGGCTGTGCCTTGCTGACCGCGTTCGTGATCGGAGCGACCGCGGCGCAGCGGGCCACTACCTTCAACAACATGTTCGTCTCGGATCTCATGGCGAACGTGCTCAAGATCTTCGCCTACTTGGCCGTTGCGGCCTGCCTCGTGTATTCGCGCACCTACATGACCGACCGAGGCCTGTTCCGCGGCGAATACCTGGTGCTCGCGTTGTTCGCCACGCTCGGCATGATGGTCATGATCTCGGCCAACCACTTCCTCACGCTCTACCTGGGCCTGGAGCTGATGTCGCTGTGCCTGTATTCGATGGTGGCGCTCAACCGCGACTCGGCGGCATCGACCGAGGCGGCGATGAAATACTTCGTGCTGGGCGCGCTCGCCTCGGGCCTGCTGCTCTACGGCATGTCCATGATCTACGGCGCCACCGGCACGCTGGAGATCACCGAGGTCGCGAAGGCGACGGGCCGCATTCTCCAGGGGGAAAATCCCTCGAGAATTGTTCTTGTGTTCGGGTTGGTGTTCGTCGTATCAGGGCTGGCATTCAAGGTGGGAGTCGTGCCGTTTCACATGTGGATTCCCGATGTCTATCACGGCGCCCCGTCGGCGGTGACGCTCTTCATCGCCACCGGGCCCAAGCTCGCCGCGTTCGCCATGGCGATGCGGCTGCTCGTCAACGCCTTGCCCTCGCTCGCCGGGGACTGGCAGCAGATGCTCATCATCCTCTCGGTGCTGTCCATGGGCCTCGGCAATCTCGCGGCCATCGCCCAGAGCAACATAAAAAGGATGCTGGCGTATTCGACCATTTCGCACATGGGCTTCATGCTGCTCGGCCTGCTCTCGGGCGTGGTGGAGGGCAATTCGCTCTCGGCCCCCGAGGCCTACGGCTCGGCGATGTTCTACGCCGTCGTCTACGTGCTCATGAGCCTGGGCGCGTTCGGGATGGTGGTGCTGCTCTCGCGCGCCGGATTCGAGGCT
>JBGPLD010000299.1:0-2902 GCA_041486325.1 Gammaproteobacteria bacterium | reverse complement strand
GCGTTCATCGGCGGGCAGAAACATCTATGCTATTCTCGACGCCCACATGCGCGCAATCAGCGTCATCATGATACGGGCAGAGGCGATTCTCGCGGCGGCGCTGCTAGCCCTCCCCGCACCCGCGCTCGCCGTGCAGGAATTGACGCAGGACGAGGCCGTTCTCGCCGCGCGCGACGCATTCAACGCCGGCGACAGAGTGAAACTCGGCAAGCTGGCCGGGAAGCTGGACGGCCACGTTCTCGATTCCTACCTGGAGTATTGGCGGCTCCGCCTGGAAAATGCGCCTGCAGGCGAAGTTCGCGCCTTCCTCGCGAGCAACCCGGGCACGCCGCTTGCCGAGCTGCTGCGCCGCGAATGGCTCAAGTTGCTCGGCAGCAAGGGACAGTGGGACCTGTTCCGGGCGGAATATCCGGCGCTCGCTGGCGATGATCCCGAAGTCGCGTGCTACGCGCTGCAAGATCGCTGGGAGCGCCAGGAACCCGCCGCGTCGGCGGAATTCAGGAATTTCTGGAACGCTCCCCGGGAGCTTCCGGAGGGTTGCGCGCGCATCGCCGATGCGATGCTCAAGGCCGGCCGGCTCGGCGTGCCGGAGATCTGGAACCGGTTCCGCATTCTGACCGATGCCAATCTTACGCCCGCAGCCCGGCGCCTTATGGAATCCCTTCCCCGGGATCAGGCGCTGGACGGGAAGCGGATCAGCGCAGTGGCGCGCTCGCCGGTCGAATTTCTCAGGAATCCGCAAGCCGATCTCTCGACAACCGCGGGGCGGGAGCTGGCGATCCTCGCGCTTTCGCAGGCCGCACACTCCGATCCGCAGCTCGCCGTTCGTTACTGGGATGGAAAACTGCGCGAGGCGTTTTCGCCGCAGGATCGCGGCTACGTCTGGGGAATGCTCGCCACCCACGGCGCGCGCGCTCACCTGCCCGAAGCGCTCGACTGGTTTGACGAGATCGGCAATGCTCCGCAGTCGGAAGAGCAGCTCGTCTGGCGCGCGCGCATCGCGCTCAGGCAGGAAAACTGGATCAAGGTGAAGGCCGCGATCGAGCGCATGTCGCCGCTGGCGAAAAACGATCCCGCGTGGATCTACTGGCTGGGCCGCGCGGAACGCGCCCTGGGCAATCCGTCCGAGGCGCAGGCGCTGTTCGCGCGCGTAGCGGGCGAACACCACTATTACGGCCTGCTCGCGGCCGATGAGCTCGGTGCCGCGTTGCAGGTTCCGCCCAGAACGCTGCCACCCACGAGCGAAGAGCTTGCCGAAGTCGCGGAAATCCCCGGGCTCCAGCGCGCGCTCGCCCTGTACCGCGCCGACCTGCGCGCCGAAGGCACGCTCGAATGGATATGGAGCATCCGGGGCATGGATGACCGCCGCCTGCTGGCCGCCGCGGAGCTCGCGCGCCGCAACGAAGTCTGGGACCGCGCCATCGGCACGGCCGACAGGACCGTCGCGACGCACGATTTCTCCGTACGCTATCTCGCGCCATACCGCGACGTGCTCGCCCAGCACGCACGCGCGCGCGAGCTGGAAGAGAACTGGGTGCTGGGCGTCGTGCGCCAGGAGAGCCGCTTCGTCGCCGACGCCAGATCTTCCTCGGGAGCCACCGGCCTGATGCAGGTGATGCGCTCGACGGCGCAATGGTCAGCGATGAAACTCCGCATGAAGCAATTCAACCGGTCGCGCTTGAGCGAGCCGGATGTCAATGCCACGCTCGGAACGTACTATCTGCGCTACGTGCTCAATGATGGCGGCGGCAGTCCGGTGCTCGCGGCGGCGGCATACAACGCCGGCCCTACGCGAGCGCGCAGGTGGCGGGGAACCCGGCCGCTCGAAGGAGCGATCTTCATCGAGACCATCCCGTTCGGCGAGACGCGGGATTACGTCAAGAAGGTCATGGCGAACACCGTTTACTATGCGGCTGTTCTCAGCGGCGAGAGCGTGTCGCTGAAGCCGCGCCTGGGGACGATACCCCCGCGATCGCCCGCCAACGGCCTTGTGGCGATGAGGGGCGAGCCCGCGCGGTAAAGGCCTGTCCTCTGCGGTTAGAATAACCGCTTCCTACCCGAGAGCGTCATGAGCCGGATTCTGGTAATCGGCGGCAGCGGCTTCATTGGCCGCCATCTTGTCCGCGTGCTGGTCGAGGACGCGCATTTCGTGGCCGTGCCCACGCGAAAACGCGAGCGCGCCAAGCATCTCATCCTGCTGCCGACGGTGGACGTGATCGAGGCCGATGTGCACGATCCGGGAATCCTCTCCCGCCTTGTCGCCGGCTGCGATGCCGTCATCAATCTGGCGGGCATTCTGCAGGGCCGGCCAGGTGATCCCTACGGTCCGGATTTTGCCCGAGTCCATGTCGAGCTGCCGCGCCGCATCGTCGAGGCGTGCATCAAGGGCCGCGTGCCGCGCCTGCTGCACATGAGCGCGCTGCATGCGGGTACCGACGCGCCCAGCCGATATCTGCGCTCCAAGGGGGAAGGCGAAGCGCTGATTCTCGCGGCTCGACACGAACTGGCGGTGACGGTGTTCCGGCCCTCGGTGGTGTTCGGACCGGAAGACCGCTTTCTCAATCTGTTCGCCATGTTGCAGCGATGGCTTCCGCTGATTTTCCTCGCCTGCCCGAGGGCGCGCTTCCAGCCGGTCCACGTCGAGGACGTGGCGCGATGCTTCAGGGCAAGCCTCTCCGACAGGGAGAGTTTCGGCAGGCGCTATGACCTTTGCGGTCCGCGCGTCTACAGCCTGCGCGAACTGGTGGAGTACGCGGGCAGGACGAGCGGCCATCCGCGCCCGGTCATCGGCCTCTCCGATGGACTTTCCTATCTTCAGGCCTGGTCGATGGAATGGATGCCGGGCAAGCTCATGTCGCGGGACAACTACCGCTCGATGACGATTGATAGTGTCTGCGACTGC
>JBGPLD010000298.1:0-2918 GCA_041486325.1 Gammaproteobacteria bacterium | reverse complement strand
TTCATTCCAGGAGAAGCAATCGAGCGGCACTTCGGTGATCGCGCTCGGGCTCGCCGCCGTGATGGTGTTCCTGATCCTCGCGGCGCAGTACGAAAAATGGTCGCTGCCGCTGTCGGTGCTGCTGGCATTGCCGTTCGGCACCTTTGGCGCGCTCGCTGCCGTGTGGCTGCGCGGATTCACCAACGACGTGTATTTCCAGATCGGGCTGGTGACGCTGCTCGGCCTGGCCGCGAAGAACGCCATCCTGATCGTCGAGTACGCGGTGCTGAAGCACCACGAGGGCCTGTCCAGTGCGGCGGCGGCGCTGGAAGCGGCGCGGCTGCGGTTCCGTCCGATCCTCATGACCTCGCTCGCCTTCATTTTCGGCGTGCTGCCGCTCGCGATCTCGGTGGGCGCGGGCGCTGCTGCCCGGCGTTCCGTCGGTACGGGCGTCATGGGCGGGATGATGGCGGCGACGTTCCTCGCGATCTTCTTCGTACCGTTGTTCTTCAAGCTCATCACCGACCGCAGGCTCTCGGAGCGCCGCACCGCGTCGGAGCTGCGCAGCGAGATCGAGCAGGAGCGCGAACGCGCGCGCCACACGATCGACATTCCGAATCATGCTTCGCTGAAAACGGAGGACGGCAATGCGTAAGCTTTCCATTTTTGGATTCGCATTGCTGCTTGCAGGCTGCGCGGGGCTGAAACCGGATTACACGAAGCCCGCAGTCGATCTGCCCGCGGGCTGGCGCGATGCGCCGGCCGACGCTGTGCAGGCCCGGGACGCCCGCTGGTGGAAGGTGTACGGCGACCCCGTGCTTGACCGCCTGATCGATGAGGCCCTCGCCCACAACGCGAACGTCATGCTCGCGATCGCCCGCGTCGACGAAGCGCGTGCAGCGCTTTCCGTGGCATCGGCCGATCAGCGGCCGCAAGTAAACGCCGATGCGAACCGCAACCGCACGCGAGTCTCGCAGCGCAACGCGATACCGCTGCCGGCGGGATTCAATCCGGAGTTCAACAACACCCGGATATCGGCGAGTGTCTCCTACGAGATCGACCTGTGGGGCCGGCTGCGCAACGCCACGCAGGCCGCGCGCGCGGAGCTGCTCGCCACCGAAGCCGCGCGCGAGACCGTGCTCATCACTCTGACCTCGGACGTGGCGCAGGCTTATTTCGCGTTGCGCGCGTTCGACGGGCAGCTCGCCGCCACCCGGCGCTCGCTCGCCGCGCGCACCGAAGCGCTCGGGATGCAGAAGAGGCGCTTCGAGGTCGGCGATATCTCCGAATTCGATTACCGCCAGCTCGAGGCCGACGTCGCGGCCGAACGCGCGCTATTGCCGGTCCTGGAGCAGCAGCGCGCGCAGCAGGAAAACGTACTTTCCGTGCTGCTTGGAAAGAGCCCCAGAGCGATCTACGAAGGCGCGCTCGAAGCGGGAAGCGACCCCGAAGGCCAGACGGTTGCAATTGTCGTGCCGGCAGGTTTGCCCTCGGACCTGCTGCTGCGCCGGCCGGATCTGATTCAGGCCGAGCAGACGCTCATCGCCGCAAACGCCCGCGTCGCGGTGGCGCGTGCGGCTTACTTTCCCACGCTCTCGCTCACCGGCTATCTGGGAAGCGATAGCGTGGCGCTGTCCGACTTGTTTACCGGGCCGGCCGGAATTTGGCAGGCTGCGCTCGCGTTAAGCCAGCCGATCTACGCGGGCGGACGCATCGACGCACAGGTGCAGGTCGCCGGCGCGCGCGAACGCCAGGCGCTCGCCGAGTACCAGCTCGCCATCCAGAATGCCTTCCGCGAGGTGCGCAACGCGCTCGTGGCGCAGGCCAAGGCGCGGGAGCGGCTCGAGGCCGAGAGCGATCGCGTGACGGCGTTGAGGACCACGCTGCGGTTTGCGCGCCTTCGCTACCAGAACGGCATGACCAGCCAGCTCGAGGTGCTCGACGCCGAGCGCAACCTGCTTGCCGCCGAGCAGAACCGCATCGACGCGCTGCGCGCGCAACGGGCGGCGATCGCCGATCTGTTCAAAGCGCTGGGCGGAGTGTGGTCTTAGGCTGACCACATCATGTTTCTGCGTAGTTCTTGCTGCCGGCTCTAGATGATTTTTTGCGCCGCGAGCCGGTCGAGCTCCTCGCCGCCCATTCCGAGCAGCTCGCCGAGCACCTCGCGCGTGTGCTCCCCGAGGAGCGGAGGAGGCAATTCGTATTCCACCGGCGTCTTGGAAAAACGCATCGGGCTCGCCACGGCCGGGCAGGGGACGCCCGCCGGATGCGGAATCTCGACTTTCAATCCGCGGTGGCGAACCTGCGTGTCCTCGAACACTTCCCTGTAATCGTTGATCGGCCCGCACGGCACGCCGGCAGCTTCGAGATCGGCAAGCCATTGCCTGCTCGGGCGCTCCTTGAAGATTTGCCGCAGCAGCGGAATGAGCGCGGCGCGGTTCCTGATACGCCCCGGCATGGTGGCGTAGCGCTCATCGGCCGCGAGCTCAGGCCGGCCCGCCGCCTTGCAGAAGCTCGCGTACTGGCTGTCGTTGCCGACCGCGAGAATGACATGGCCGTCGGCGGTGGCGAATACTTCGTAGGGCACCACGTTCGCGTGCGCGTTGCCGTAGCGTCCCGGGATCTTTCCCGAGGTGAAGTAATTCAGAATCTGGTTCGCGCCAAAGGCGACGATCGAGTCGAGTAGCGCGAGATCGATGCGTTGCCCCACGCCTGTGCGCTCGCGATACGCGATCGCGGCGGTGATGGCGAGACTTGCGTACATGCCGGCGAGCACGTCGGTCACCGCAATTCCGACCTTCTGCGGCCCGGCTCCGGGCTCCCCGTCGCGCTCGCCGGTGATGCTCATCAGCCCGCCCATGCCCTGGAAGATGAAGTCGTAGCCCGGCCGGTGCGCGCTCGGGCCCGACTGGCCGAACCCGGTGACCGAGCAATAGATG
>JBGPLD010000297.1:0-2919 GCA_041486325.1 Gammaproteobacteria bacterium | reverse complement strand
TGGTTCTCATTTGAGCCTGTTGCGCCGTCTCTGACTCCGGGTGCAAGCTGCCCACGCCGTCCCGGACCACCTCGGAACAGCCTCTGAGCGCCAAGCTTTGGGTCGGGAAATGGGAAAATCCATCCGCCCGCGAAATATGCACGATCTACCCCCATAGAAGCACAGCCACGGTCAGCCACTTCTCCCGGCGTTCAGGTGACGGGCGAGCGTCATCAGCGACGGATATTCGCCGTTCTTGCTCCCCAATGCCCGTCAAATGCCGGAACAGGTGGGGTAACGTCAAAATGAGCAAGACTTGTGCCGAGAGCCCGCTTTATCGGCTCGACTGGCAAGGTCTCGGCTCGCTGCAGCGACGCGACAATGCCAGGACGTATTACGCGAAATTCATCGCGCTGACGGAAAACGCCGATCGTGCGAGACCGGAGCTACAGCTGGCGAAGGCGTATCTTGCGCAGCGCCAGGAAGAGCCTGAAGAAGTCCGACTGGTGCCGCGAGGCAGCGCGGAAAGCAGCGCCGGATTCGCCGCCGCTCAGGCCGCTCCCGAATCGACCGGCTTCCCGGACGCCGCGAATTCCACCGGCGGCATCGCCTGCGCGTTGACGTGCAGCCGGAAGATATCCGGCCGCGCGTAATGGCCGGCGACGTCCAGGGCGCGGCGCGCGCCCGCGATGCGCGCGAGATCGATGTCCGCATAGAGGATGCCCTGCTCGCCGTGCATCGGTCCGGCGGTGATGACGCCGTCCGGCGCGATGACCACCGAGTCTCCCTGGTTGACCCATTCCGCAGGATCGGGATAGAGCGTCTTCTTTTCGGGAAACGTATCCGGGATGTCGCTGCCGCGCAGCGCGAAGCCGCTCCCCAACACCCAGCAGCGCGCCTCGCGCGCGACGTGCCGCAGGGTGCCGATCCAGCCCTCGCCGTTGTCGTAGGTCGGCGCGATGTAGATCTCGATCCCCTGCGCATAGAGCGCGTAGCGCGCGAGCGGCATGTAGCTCTCCCAGCAGGTGAGGGTGCCGACGCGTCCGCAGGGAGTGTCGATCACTTTCAGTCCGGTCGCGTCGCCGAAACCCCAGAGCATGCGCTCGGGATTGGTCGGCATGAGCTTGCGGTGCCGGTTGAGCAGGCTGCCGTCGCGCCCGATCACGACCACGGTGTTGTAGAGCGTGCTGCGGCTTGCTTCGCCGGCGCGCTCGTTCATGCCGCAGACGACGGTGATGGAGCGCCGCTTCGCCGCTTCGCGAAGCGGCAGGAGATCGTCGCCCGCGAGGCTCACCGCGTTGGCGAAGAGGCGCGCATAGAGCGCCTGCGCGAGCGCGCCGTCCGCGCCGGGCCGCAGCCGCCAGATCCAGGCGGGATACCCGGGGATGAAAGCCTCAGGGAAGACGACCAGCTCCGCTCCCTGTGCCGCGACTTCGTTGATCGCCGCGACCGCCTTGGCGATGGTCGCGCTTCGATCGAGAAACGCTGGCGCGCGCTGCACGATGGCTATCTTGGGCATGAATCCCCTCCAAAACCGCTACTCGGCCTTGATGTTGTTCGCCTTGACCACCTTGGCCCAGCGCTCGGATTCGCTCCTGATCTGCTCGCCCAGCCGCTCGGGTGCGCCGCCGATCAGGCGAAGACCGGCCTCTTCCAGGCGCTTCGCGATGCGCGGATTGCGGATGGCTGCGTTGAACGCCGCGTTCAGCCTCTCGACCGCCGCGCGCGGCGTGCCGGCAGGCGCCATGAAGCCGTACCAGGGTTCGACGACGAAGCCCTTGTAGCCCAGCTCTTCCATGGTCGGCACGTCGGGGAGATAGGCCGAGCGCCGCGGCCCGGTGACGGCGAGCGGCCGCGCCTTGCCGGCCTTGATCTGCGGAAGGATCGAGGGCTCGTTGTCCACGAACATCATGACCTGAGCGCCGAGGAGCGCGGTGATCGCGTCTCCCGCGCCCTTGAACGGCACCCACAGCATGTCGATGCCGGCGATGGAGGCGAACCAAACCGGTGTCAGGTGGTTCGAGCTGCCCACGGCGCCGATCGCCGCCGGCAGCTTGCCCGGATTGGCCTTGGCGTAGGCGACCAGGTCGGCGATGGATTTGATGTCGGTGGAAGGATGCACGGTAAAAATATTCATCACGCCGCCGATGAGAAATACCGGGACGAAGTCCTTGTGCAGGTCGTAGCCGGTATTCGGGTAGATGCTGGGATTGATGGCGCAGGTGCCGATGGTGCACTCGATGAGCGTGTAGCCGTCGGGCGCGGCCTTTGCCGCGCGCGCGGTGCCGATGTTGCCGCCCGCCCCGGGCACGTTCTCGATCAGCATCGGCTGCCCGAGCGCCTCGCCCGCGCCGTCGGCGACGATGCGCGCGACCACGTCGGAGGAGCCGCCCGGGCCGAAGGGCACGACGAGCTTGACGGGCTTACTCGGAAACGTTTGCGCGTGGACGGCGCCGGTGGTGAAAACAGCGAAGCCTGTCGCCAGCGCGCAAACAAGAAGCAAACGAACGAAGCTTTGGGTCATGGCTTCCTCCTGTTGATCTCTTTGAGGATAGACGGTCGGGGATCGGGCTCGCGCAGCGTACGATTGTACGTCTCGTGCGTTGGCGCGCAAGCACGCACGAGCCCGCTTGCCAACATCAAGGGCACCGACTATCGTATAGCGCGGTTCAATTGGCAATCGGCCGTTCGGATGCGGGCCTTGAAGCCCGTGCCAGGCAGCCGCGGTTTCCCAAACACGTTCAAACAAGGAGGAAAGTCATGCCCGGATCCCCGACCACCTGCTCCCTGCCGTCCCGCCGCTTTGCGGCGGCGATGAGCGCCATTGCCGTTTTTTCCCTCGCCCCGTTCGCATCGCCGCTCGCTGAGGGCTCGCCGGACGTGGAGGAGTTTCTGCATACGGTCAAGAAGGCCCGGGTGATCGATCTTTCCCACACCTGG
>JBGPLD010000296.1:0-2933 GCA_041486325.1 Gammaproteobacteria bacterium | reverse complement strand
CGCAAGATGTCGAAATCGCTCGGCAACGTTATCGCCCCGCAGAAAATCTCCGAGACCCTCGGCGCTGAGATCCTGCGCCTCTGGGTGGCGGCGACCGACTACTCCGGCGAGCTTTTCATCTCCGACGAGATCCTCAAGCGCGTGGTCGAATCCTACCGCCGCATACGCAACACGCTGCGGTTCCTGCTTGCAAACATTTCGGATTTTGACCCGAAGCGGGACGCGATACCCGTGGCGGATTGGGTGGAGATCGACCGTTACGCGCTCGCCCTGACTGCCGGGATGCAAGCGGAAATTCTCGCCGGCTACGAGAAATTCGAGTTTCACCCGGCTGCCGCCCGGCTGCAGGCGTTCTGTTCCGAGGATCTCGGGGCGTTTTATCTCGACATTCTGAAAGACAGAATGTACACGTGCCGCGCGAATTCGCCCGCGCGCCGCTCGGCGCAGAACGCGCTCTACCACATTACGCACAGCCTGCTGCGCCTGATGGCGCCGATCCTCAGTTTTACCGCCGAAGAGGCCTGGAAGACGGTCCAGCCCGGCGAAGAAACCATTTTCGCTCACGTGTACCATCGCATTCCCGAAGTCCCGGGAGCCGAAGCGCTGCTCGAGAAATGGCGCAAGCTGCGCGAGATCCGTTCCGAAGTGCAAAAGTTTCTCGAACTATTGCGGGCCGCTGCCCAAATTGGTTCCTCCTTGCAGGCCGAAGTGCAAATCACTGCTGACGGCGAAAAGCTTGAGCTGTTGAGGAGCCTGAATGACGAACTGCGCTTCCTTTTCATCACTTCTCAGGCTGTGGTAACCGAAACAGTGGGCGTGGCAGAAGCGCCAGTCTATGCGAATCCGAGTCCCCACCCGAAATGCGAGCGCTGCTGGCATTACCGCGCGGAAGTGGGTGCTGATCCCAAGCATCCCGGGATCTGCGGGCGCTGCGTCGCCAATTTGTTCGGCCCGGGCGAGCCCCGGCAATTCGCGTGAATTCGGAGAATCTGAAACGCATCGCCCCGTGGCTCGCGCTCGCCGCGCTGATCGCGGTTGCGGATCAGGCGAGCAAGTATGCGATCAGCTCGAGCCTGCGGTTCGGCGAAGTGCGCGAGATCGCGCCGTTTTTCAATCTGGTGCTCGCGTACAACCGCGGCGCGGCGTTCAGCTTTCTTTCCGATGCCGCCGGCTGGCAGCGCGGGCTGTTCATCGGCATCGCCGTGCTCGCCACCGCCCTGATCGTCGTGCTCCTCGCGAGGCACTCGGGGGAGCGGCTGTTCTGCGCGGCTCTCGGCTCGATACTCGGCGGGGCGCTCGGCAACCTGTGGGACCGGGTGGCCCTCGGTCATGTGGTGGACTTCCTCGACTTTCACGCTTTCGGCTGGCATTTCTGGGCCTTCAATCTCGCCGATTCGGCGATCACCGTCGGTGCGGCATTGCTGATTCTGGACGGGCTGCGCTCGGCCGGGGCTGGACAAAAGCTCTAGAATGGACGGCCATGGAAGTCCTGCTGGCTAATCCGCGCGGGTTCTGCGCAGGCGTCGAGCGCGCCATCGGCATTGTCGAGCGGGCGCTCGCGGTCCACGGGGCGCCGATCTACGTGCGCCACGAGGTCGTGCACAACAAATTCGTGGTCGACGACCTCAAGACGAAAGGTGCCGTCTTCGTCGAATCGCTCGACGAGGTTCCCGGGGGAAGCACGGTAATCTTCAGCGCGCACGGCGTGTCGAAGGCCGTGCGCGTCGAGGCCGAGGCGCGGGGGTTGCGCGTATTCGACGCGACCTGCCCGCTGGTCACCAAGGTGCACGTCGAGGTGGCGAAAATGCGCGCGGCGGGCCGCGAGATCGTCATGATCGGGCACCGGGGGCATCCCGAGGTCGAGGGCACCATGGGTCAGGCCGCCGAGGGCATGTACCTCGTGGAAGCCGTGGATGATGTCGCGCGCCTGGAAGTGCGCGATCCGGGCAAACTCTCCTACGTGACGCAGACCACCCTCTCGGTGGACGATGCCGCGGCGATCGTCAAAGCGCTGAGGTCGCGCTTTCCCGCGATCACGGGGCCGAAGAAGGACGACATCTGCTACGCCACGCAGAATCGCCAGGACGCGGTCAAATTCATGGCGCCGCAATGCGACTTCGTCATCGTGGTCGGCTCGCCCAACAGCTCGAATTCCAACCGGCTGCGCGAGGTCGCCAGAAGCCGCGGCACCGACGCCTGCATGGTGGACAATGCAACGCAGCTGAAAGCGGAATGGCTGGCCGGCAAGCGGTGTATCGGCGTGACCGCCGGAGCGTCCGCTCCGGAGGTCCTGGTTCAGGAAGTGATCGACAAGCTGCGCGAACTCAAGGCGACCCGTGTCATCCAGCTTGCGGGGGTCGAGGAGCGGGTGACATTTCCGTTGCCGAAGGCGCTGCAGAATTAGGCTTGGCCTTCACTCCGTGCCCATGCCGGACGGGCGCAGACCGGGATTACATTTTCGATCGCATGCAGCTCAGGACATCGAGTGCATTGCGGCATTCCGCCGCGATCTTGCGCTTGTACTCGCATTGCGCCCTTTGTTCGGGCAATACCTTGCCGCAGTCCAGCGTCGCCAGGATCTCCTCCGCTGATGGTCTGCGATCCGGGCTTGGCGCCTGCTGCGCCATTGCAGCGGCAATGCCCAGGCCAAGCGCAACGAAAATGCCGGTGATTGCAATTGAAAATTTCATTTGATCTCTCCTTCGGTCAGGGGTGGGCCGCCTGCGGTTCATTCGGTGGGTAGTACTTGAGCTCGATCAGCATCTCGCTTTTCGCCGGCGCGCCCTGCCGGATTCCGGGAGAAAAGCGGGCGTTGCCGAAGGCCGACATTGCGGACTGATCGAACACGCCTTCGGGTTCGCTTGCCAGCATGACCACGCGATCGACCATTCCGGATTCGCCGATGAGAAGCCTGAGCAGGAGATACCCGCCAT
>JBGPLD010000295.1:0-2939 GCA_041486325.1 Gammaproteobacteria bacterium | reverse complement strand
GACGTGAATCAGCAGCAGCGCATCGAGCAAGGCCTGAAAAGCGGGTCGCTGACTACGCGTGAAGCCTCGCAACTCGAGCGCGGCGAATCACGGATCGACCGCATGGAATCGAACGCCCTCAAGGACGGCAAGCTGAGCCCGGCGGAGAAAGCAAACATCCAGCGCGCGCAGAACCAGGAAAGCGGCGCCATCAACCGCGCGGAGAAAAATTCTCAGGTGGGCAATCCCAACTCGGCGTCTTCGCAACGCATGCAGGCGGATGTGCAGCGCAACGTCAACCAGCAGCAGCGCATCGAGCAGGGGGTCAAGTCCGGCCAGCTCACCAATCGCGAGGTGGGAAAACTCGAGCGCGGCCAGGCGAAGGTAAACAACAAGGAATCCCGCGCCGGCGCCGACGGCCATGTCGCGGCGAATGAGCAGAAAGGCATCCAGAAGGCTGAGAACAAGCAGAGCCAACGCATCCGGCGCGAAAAGCACGACGCGCAGAAGCGCTGACCGCGTTCAGGCGGTATCGAAAAGCCCGCTTCGCGCGGGCTTTTCTTTTTAATGAGGCCGGATTGTTTCAAGCGCGCGCAAGCGCGGCCTTGACGCGCTCGGGCGTAAGCGGCACGCGCCGCAGGCGCACGCCGGTCGCGTCGAAGAACGCGTTCGCCACCGCCGCGGGAATCACGCGGATGGAGGGCTCGCCCGCGCCGGTGGGCGCGATCTCCGGATGGTTGATGAGCACCACCTCGATAGCCTCGGGCGTGTCGCGGATCTCCAGGATCGGATAGCTCATCCAGTCGATGCTGGTCACCTTCTCGCGATCGAAACGCACCTCCTCGAAGAGCGTGCGCGACAGCCCCTGCACGACGTTGCCTTCGATGGTGTCGCGCAGGCCTTCGGGATTGATGATCAACCCGCAGTCGTGCGCGACGGTGAATTTCTTCCCCCAGATGCGCCCACTCTTGCGCTCGACTTCGATTTCCGCGACCACCGCCACGATCGTGCCGTTGCGCTGCGCGTACGCAATGCCGCGCCCTGAGAGCACCTCGCCTGATCGGGCGGCGCGCGGCGCGGGCCGCGGCTGCCAGCCGGCTTTTTCGGCGGCGGCCTTGATCACGGCCGCGTCGCGCGGCGCGGTGACGTATTTCAGCCGGAACGCGACCGGGTCTTCACCCGCTGCGAAGGCCAGCTCGTCGATGAACTGCTCACTGCCGAACTGGATCTGCGGCCCGACCGGATCGCGCAGGTGCGCGCTGCGAAGCGGTGAGCAAGCGTCTAGCAGCGGCGGAATCGTTTCCCAGGCAAGCAACTTGTTGTCGAAGCCGTAGGATTCCGCAGGCACGCCGAAGCCTTCACTGGGCTTGGGCGGCAGGCCGATCGACATTCCGGCGAGGCTGTCGCGCGGATCGGACTCGTTGGTCTGAACGTTGATGCGCGAGAAGCCCTTGGAGATGAATTCGTAGCCGATGACCTTTCCGGAAGCGTCGAGCGCGGCGCGGCAGCGGTGCACGGACGCCGGGCCCTTCGGATCCCAGGCGATCCCGTCGCTGCGCATGCCCTGCACGCGCACCGGGCGTCCCGTGAGTTTGGAGAGCAGCGCCGCGTCGAGCGCCGCGTCGCCGGCGTCGTTGCGCCCGTAGGAGCCGGGCCCGGGGACCCAGATGGCGCGCACTTTATCCACGGGCAGGCCGACAATGCCGGCGACGCCGGTCTGGACAAAATGCGGTTTTTGCGAGCCGGTCCACACGACTGCGCTGTCCGCGCGCACGTCGGCGACCGCGCAGCCGGGACCCATGCTCGCGTGCGACTGGAACGGCCACTCGTACTCCGCCTCCACCACGCGCACAGCGGTCTTGAACACGCCGTCTACATCGCCTTTCTTCACTGGGTCCTCGCGCTTTACCACCGGCGCCTTGCGGATGTGCTCGTACAGCTCGGCCATCGGCGGGAAAGGGTTCTTCTTCGTCTCGTTCCACGAGATCTTGAGCATGCGCGAGGCGCGCACCGCGTCCCACTCGTGATCGGCCACCACTGCGACGAAATCCTTCTCGCGCACCACGCGCGCGCCTTTCACAGCGCGGATCGAAGCCTCGTCGACTCCGCCTACGGTGCAGGCGGCGCGCGAGCACCGGATCACCCGGGCGTGAAGCATCTTCGGGAGAGAAATATCGGTGACGTACCTGTCGGTGCGGTACACCTTGCCGGCCACGTCGCGGCGCGTGAAGGACTTTCCGACCACGCGGTATTCGGAAGGCGACTTCGGCTTTGCCTGGACCTTGATGTCCATGGGATTGCCGATCTGCTTGTTCCACTCGACCTGGTGGTTGAAAAAGCGGCCGCCGATCAGCTCGGCGTAGGTCGCTTTTTTCGTGGGATCGGAGATCGCGCTCACGACACCGTCATCGACCCGCAATTGCTCAGGTGGCACACCGAGCTTCTGGGACGCGCTCTCGACGAGGAGGCGCCGCGCCTCGGCGGCGGCGCTGCGCAAAGGCCGCGCGCCCGTCTGGATGCCGGTGCTGCCCGAGGCGCCGCCCTGGTTGCAGGTGAGCGCGGTGTCGCCCATGACGACCTCGACTTTTTCGAAGGCGACGTCAAGCTCGTCGGCCACGATCTGGGCGATCGCCACGTCCAGGCACTGGCCCATGTCCATCTTGCCGAAGAAGGCAACGACCTTCCCGTCGGGCAGGATCGCGACCCAGGAGTCGAGCTCGGTCGGAACCAGCGGCGGCTTGACGCTGACGCCCGTGGATTGAGCGAGCGCTTCACCGACGAATGCGGGAGCGGCGGCGGAGACGATGAGCGCGCCGGAGGCCTTCAGGAATTCGCGGCGGGAAAGCGGCATGTTTCCAGTCTGAAATGCGCGAGCATTCATGATCGTCTCCTCATGCCATCTGCGTTTGGGCGCGCTTGATCGCGCGCAGGATCGCCACGTGCGTGGCGCAGCGGCACTT
>JBGPLD010000294.1:0-2992 GCA_041486325.1 Gammaproteobacteria bacterium | reverse complement strand
CGCGCAGCTCACGGTGGCATTTACGCGCAACGCCGTTCTTCCCGAGGACGAGCTGCGCACAATGGTCGAAAGGCAGGGCTTTGAGATTGCCAACATGAACTACTCTGTCAGGCACGAGGGGAAATTTTTCGAGTACCAGATGGTGATCCACTCTCCGGACCGCGGCAATTCCCGCCATCTTTCCGAGGCGCTCAATGCCCTGCCGTCGGTAACCGAGTTCCGCATTTCGCCCACAGGAGATTAGGCCGCCCGCCGGCATTGCAAGCGTGACGCCATACCGGAGCGTGGCGACAGCAGGAAATACAGGACGGCCGCCTCAGGCGGCCCGGGCTTCCGCGCCGGCCGCAACGGCCTCGCGCGCAATCAGCGCTTGCTTTCGCGCCGGACCCCAGCGGTAGTCCCCGAAGTCTCCGGCCTTGCGGATCACGCGATGGCAGGGAATCAGCACTGCGACGGGATTGGCGCCGACGGCACTGCCCACTGCGCGAGACGCCCGAGGCATGCCTATCGCGCGCGCCACTTCCCGGTAACTCACAAGCTCTCCGGGTGCGATCCGGAGCAAGGCTTCCCACACCTTGATCTGGAAATTGCTTCCCTTCACCCAAAGGCGCAGGGGCGTCGTGCGATTGGCAGGAACGAATACCTGCGTAACCAGTTCTCCGGTTGCTGCTTGATCCTGCTGCAGGCGCGCGCGCGGCCAGCAGTCCTGCAATTCGGCGAGCGCCGCCTTGCGCTCGTCGGAGGCTACAAACGCGAGCCGGCAGATGCCGCGGACTGTGCCCGCGATCATGCACTCGCCGAAAGGCGTGGCGTGAAAGCCGTAAGCGATGACAACGCCTTCGCCGAGCAAGCGGTGCTCGCCGGGCGACACTGCTTCGCAGGTCACAAGCAGATCGTGCAGCCGCCCCGGGCCGGACAGGCCCGCGGCGTACGCCGCCTCCAGCACGTCTTCGCACCGCCGCAGGGCTTCCTTGGCGTATTCCTTCGTGAGGTATTGCAGGAACCGCTTCGGGCTGATTCCGGCCCATTCGGAAAATTGCCTCTGGAAATGGAACTCCGTCAATCCGACGTGGGCCGCAATATCGGCGAGGCGCGGCTGTTCGCGGGCGCGATCGCGGATGTACTCGATCGCCCGCTCGACGGTTCGGTATGCCTGGCACTCTGCAGTATAGGATTCAACCATTTTTTTTCCGTTCACTTGCCAGTATAGACAGGCCGTCCAGCGCGGGCCACCCGATTCTTGCGGTCATGGCCCCGGAATACGGAAATTGCGTACCGTATCCGGTCTACAGCTCGTACATCTCGCCCTTCCCCGCGAGCGCGGTGTCGACCAGCTTGGGTGTGAGCTGCGGCGAGAACAGTTCGATGAAGGTGTAGGCGAATCCGCGAAGCGCGGCACCGCGGCGCACAGCCACCCGCGTCGTCATGGTGCCGAAAAGGTGCCCGGCCTCGATTGCGCGCAAGTGCCGGTCGCGCTTTTCGTCGAAGGCCATCGCCGCAATGATTCCGATCCCCAGGCCCAGTTCGACGTAGGTCTTGATCACGTCCGAGTCGACCGCCGAAAGCACGATGTCCGGCGCAAGCCCTTGCGCCTGGAACGCCTCATCGATGCGGCTCCTCCCGGCAAACGCCGGGTCGTACGTCACGATCGGGTACTGCGCAAGCATCTCGAAGGTGATGCGCTGCTCCTTGAGAAGCGGATGTTTCACGGGCACAACCACGCAGTGGCGCCACTGGTAACCGGGTAGCGCCAGAAGCTTCGGATAATTGTCCAGCGCCTCGGTGGCGATCGCGATATCGGCCTCGCGCGCGATCACCATCTCCGCGAGCTGCGGCGGATTGCCCTGCTTGATCGTGAGATGCACTTTCGGATAGCGCCGCTTGAACGCGCCCACCACCTTGGGCAGCGAGTAGCGCGCCTGGGTATGGGTCGTGGCAATGGTCAGCGTGCCTGCGGCCTGGTCCTTGAATTCGCGGCCCACTTGCTTCAGGTTTTCCGCTTCCTGCAGCAGTCGCTCGATCACTTCCAAAACCGCCTTGCCGGGCTCGGTCAAGGCGATGATGCGCTTGCCGTGACGCACGAAGATCTCGACGCCAAGCTCGTTCTCGAGCTCGCGGATCTGCTTCGATACGCCGGGCTGGGAAGTATGCAGCTTCTTTGCCGCTTCCGTGAGATTCAGCCCCTGCCTGACCGTCTCGCGGACGTACCTTAATTGCTGAAAATTCATGGCATTATGTTATATGTTCTGCGGTTATTAAATTCTAACACAAAAGTCTTTTGAGGTATTAGCAGCCCACGCTAGCATGCCTTCCTTCAACCAAATTCGAATATGGACTGGGCCTACTCTCTCTCGGGATTCTTGGTCGGATTGGTCGTTGGCGTCACCGGCGTCGGCGGCGGCTCGCTGATGACTCCCCTGCTCGTGCTCGTATTCGGCGTCGCACCCGTCACCGCAGTCGGAACGGATCTGCTTTTCGCGGCATTGACCAAAACCGGCGGCGCCTGGGCTCACGCGCGCCGCGGCAACGTCGCCTGGAACGTAGTCGGCTGGCTCGCAGCAGGCAGCGTGCCGGCTTCTGCCGTCACGTTGGTGCTGTTGCACCTGTTCGTGCCCGATCCCGGAAAGCTTTCGGCGATCGTGAGCGTGGCGCTCGGTTTCGCGCTCATTCTCACCGCTGGCGCCCTGCTTTTTAGGGAAAAATTGCACGCGTGGGCAGCACGGCGCGCTGCATCCGGCCCGCATTCGGCAACCAACTCGCCGCGGCGCACCGTCGCGCTCGGCGCGGTTCTTGGAGTCCTGGTCACAGTTTCCTCGGTGGGCGCCGGTGCGCTCGGCGTGACCGTGCTGTTCTTCCTCTATCCCAGCCTTGCCGTTGCGCGCATCGTCGGCACCGACATTGCGCATGCCGTGCCGCTCACGCTGGTCGCGGGCCTCGGCCACGCCGCAGCCGGGGTAGTGGACTGGAAACTGCTGGGAGCTCTCCTTATCGG
>JBGPLD010000293.1:0-3023 GCA_041486325.1 Gammaproteobacteria bacterium | reverse complement strand
CGCACCGGACAAACGGTAGCGGCCGCGACACACGGCGAGCACCGCCGTGAGCGGGCGCAACGCGGTGCCGGCATTGCCCAGAAAAAGGTCCGCGGACTTGACCGGAAAGATGCCGCCGATTCCGCCAATGCGATAGTCCCGGCCGTGCAGCAGCTCGCAGGCCACGCCGAGCGTCTCCAGCGCGGCCAGCATGTACGCCGTGTCGTCGGCTTCGAGCAGCTCGCGCACCACCGTGTCGCCGTGCGCGAGCGCGGCGAGCAGCAGCACGCGGTTGGAGATGCTCTTCGAGCCCGGCAGGCGTACGCTACCCGCCGCGCGGCGAATCGGGGCGAGGTCGAGGTGCTCCATCGAACTCAGGATTTCGGATCGCGCCGCGCCGGCCGGTCGGCCTCGGAGTCGAGCCAGCGGGCACGCGCCGCGCGCGCTCCCGAGAACATTTTTTCGAGCGCCTCGGCGTCGCCGCGCTCCAGCATCTTGCATACCCGGTCCAGCTGGCCGCGGTAGCGCCCGAGCTCGGCAAGCAGCGCTTCGCGATTGGCAAGGCAGATGTCGCGCCACATTTCCGCGTGGCTCGACGCGATGCGGGTGAAATCGCGAAAGCCCCCCGCGGCGTAGGAAAAGAGCTGCCTTGCGTTCTCGTGCCGGGCGACCTGATCCACCAGCGCGTACGCCAGCACGTGCGGCAGGTGGCTCACGGCAGCGAACACCGCATCGTGCTCTTCCGGCTTCAATTCGAACACGCGCGCGCCGCACTGTTTCCACGCCGAGCGGACCAGCGCGGTTGCCGTTGGATCGGTTTCCTTGAGCGGCGTCAGCACCACCCTGCGCTCACGGTAGAGCTCGGCGAATGCGGCCTCGGCTCCGCTTTTTTCGGTGCCGGCAATCGGATGCCCCGGCACGAAGCGGGCAAGCGAGCCCTTGAGCTCCTGTCGCGCCAGCTCGACGACGTCCTGCTTGGTGCTTCCGGCATCGGTCACGACGGTCTTCGCCCCCAGCCAAGGCGCCGCCGAGCGCATGATCCGTTGCATTTGTCCGACCGGCGCCGCGAGCAAGACGAGATCGGCGTCCTTGAGCGTCGCCGCATTGAACGCGCCCGCGGCATCGATGATCTTCAGCTCCAGGGCACGCCGGATGTTCCGCGTGCCTCGCCCGATGCCGATGACGCGATTTACCGCGCCGGCGTGCTTGAGAGCCAGGGCAAAAGAGGCGCCTATCAATCCGACGCCGACGATCACCAGCTTGTCGATGCGCGCCATCAGGCGTCGAGCGCTGTCCTCAGCGCCTTGAGGAAACTTTCGTTTTCCCTGGGCAAGCCGACGGTCACGCGCAAATGGTCGGGCAATTCGTAGGCGGCCAGCGTCCTGACGATGACGCCCTCGCGCAACAGATTCTCGTACACCGCGGCGGCGCGTGATGTTCCCGCGCTTTCGTCGCCTGTGCGCGGCACGCAAAAGCTCACGAAATTGGCGCACGAGGAAATGTACTCGAGTCCGAGCGCCTTGAATCCGCGTTCCAGCCGCGCCAATCCGGAGCGATTCATCCTGTAGCTCCTGGCGACGAACTTTTTGTCATCGAGCGCGGCCGTCGCGGCGGCAAGCGCGAGGCTGTTGACGTTGAAGGGCTGGCGCACGCGGTTGAGCAGTTCCGCGACTGCCGGATGCATGAGCCCGAAACCCACTCTCAGGCCCGCCAGGCCGTAGACCTTGGAGAACGTGCGCGTGAGGACCAGATTCTGGAATTTCTCAAGCCACGCGACGCTGTCATAGCGCAACTCCGGCGGCAGATACTCCGTATAAGCTTCATCGATCACCACGGCGACGTCCATCGGCACGCGCGCGAGAAAAGCTTCGATCTCCCTGCCCGAGACCAAGGTACCCGTCGGGTTGTTCGGGTTGGCGATGAACACCACCCGCGTCTCCGGCGTGATCGCAGCGAGCATCGCCGGCAGATCATGGCCGTAGTTCCTTGCCGGAACGACGATGCCCACGGCGCCGCGCGCCTGAGTCGCGAGCGGATAGACTGCGAACGCGTGCTGCGAGTACACCGCGGCGCTGCCGGGCGCGAGGAAGGCCCCTGCGATCATTTCCAGCAGATCGTTCGAGCCGTTGCCGATGACGATGCATTCCTCCGGCGCGCCGTAGCGCCGCGCCAGGGCCACCTTCAGGTCGAAGGCGTTGCCGTCGGGATAGCGTCCGAGCTCCGCGAGTTCTCTTTTGATCGCCGCCTTTGCTTTCGGCGAAACGCCGAGCGGATTCTCGTTCGAGGCGAGCTTGATGATTTTCTTTTTACCGAGCCCCATCTCGCGGGCGAGCTCCGAGATCGGCTTGCCCGGCTGGTACGGCGCGATGGCGCGAATATAGGACGGCGACTGCTCGCAAAGTTCCATGCGGCAGTCCTAGAGAACGGCAGCCGGATAGCTGCCGAAGATCTTCAGGAACGGCGCCTTGTCGCGCAGCTCGGCCAGCGCCTTGGCGACCTTGGCGTCCTGCTGATGGCCATCGATGTCGACGTAGAAGTAGTACTCCCACTGCCCGGTGCGCGCGGGCCGGGATTCCAGCCGCGTCATGTTGACGCCGCACGTCGAGAAAGACGCGATCAGCTCGAGCAAAGAGCCAGGCCTGTTGTGCGTGGTCATGACGAGTGAAGTGCGGTCTTTGCCCGAAGGACCGGAATCGTGAGATCCCAGCACGAGGAACCGCGTTCGATTCTTGGGATCGTCCTCGATCGAGCGCGCAAGGAGCTTGAGACCGTAGTGCGCCGCGGCGATCTCCGGGCCGATCGCGGCGGCACCGGCCTCTTTCGCCGCCACGCGGGCGGCTTCGGCGTTGCTTGCGAGCGGCACGCGCCGGACACCCGGGAGGTTCTGCGCCAGCCAGCCGTGGCACTGCGCGAGGGACTGCGGGTGCGAATAGACCTTGCGCACGGTTTTCATCGAGCCGCGCTTCGCCATCAGGTTCTGCTGCACGCGCAGCACGACTTCGGCGCAGATCTTGAGCGGGGTGGCGAGCAGCAGGTCGAGCGTG
>JBGPLD010000292.1:0-3024 GCA_041486325.1 Gammaproteobacteria bacterium | reverse complement strand
AGGCCGGGGGCGGAGCAGCCGATGAAGCGCACGTTCCGGATTACAGCGGAGTATTAGCTACTCTTCGGCATCGTGCCCGCGCTCGCGCAGCCAGTTGACGACTCGGCGGGCCACACCGGCATCAGCGAGAAATCGCATCTCGCCACCCTACGCCGGATTGACCTGCTCCTGAGTAAGCCAGGCTGCGTATTCGAGCGCCTGACGGATATCAGCGGGCTCGAGGTCCGGGTAGTCCTCGATCACTTCCTCCGTGCTGGCGCCATGGGCGATCTGCCCCACGATGACCGATACCGGGATGCGCATGCCGCGAATGCACGCCCGCCCGCCCATCATTTTCGGATCGAAGGTGATTCGATCGAATTTCATCGTGTGCTCCGTCTCGGGTCGCCGCTAAACCGCTATCTTGGCACCGCGAGCGGCATTCCGTCCAGCCACCCGCTTCGAACCCGTCACAAACTGCGACCGGTTCCCGGAAGCCGCCACCGCCAACGTTGAATTGCCCCCGTACCACCCGCTTGATCTGCGTCAAAAAACGAGACAGCCGGCGGCGCCAACATAGAACCTTCGAACCTTCTCAGCCGGACCGATGGCCAAACCATCCGAAGATCCCTGGGCGCTCCGCGACGCCGACTACCCCGAGCGCGGCTCGCGCGAGGAGCAGTTGAGGTTCCTGTTGCGCTACGCGATTCTCGCGCCGTCCAACCGCAATACCCAGCCCTGGCGGTTCGCCGTCGGCCCGGACCAGATCACGATTCACGCGGATGCCTCGCGCTGGCAGCGGGTGGCCGATTCGCACCAGCGCGAGCTCTACATCAGCCTCGGCTGCGCGCTCGAGAACCTCATCGTCGCGCTGGAGCATTTCGGCTTCGGCTACGTCGTGACCCGCGCACCCAGCGCCGAAGACGAGTCGATCGCGGTGCAGATCGCGATCCTCGAGCGGCCGGTCGCCTCGCCGTTCCGCAGCGCGAGCATGTTCAAGGCGATCGTGCGCCGCCACACCCATCACGGCCGCTACCGGCGGCGGGCCGTCGCGCCGAAGATAATTCGCCAGCTCGCGGACTGCAAGGTGGAACACGATCTCAATCTGCTGCTCACTCCGGACAGCGCGATCAAGCGGGCGGTCGATCGGCTGATGCTGCAAGGCGACGCGCTGGCGTTCGCGAATGCGCGCTACCGCAAGGAGCTCGCCGATTGCATCGGCGAGGGAAGTTTCGGCGGCCCGTGGCTCTTGTCGCTCGCGCAGGAGTTCGCGGTCGCGCACCTCGGCGTGAGCAAGGCCGTCGCCAGAGGCGATCATGCGGCGCTGATGAGCTCGCCCGTGTTCGGCCTGATCAGCGGCCGCACCGGGAGCAACGAGGCGCGCATCAAGGCCGGACAGCTGCTCGAGCGCCTCTACCTTGCCGCGACCACGCTCGGCCTCTTCCTGCAGCCGATCAGCCAGCTGCTCGAGGCCGAACGGGTCAGGCTGAATTTCTCGAAGCTGTTTCGCGCGGGCGGCGTGCCCCTGATGCCGTTTCGCCTGGGCTACGCCGACACGCCGGGCCACCGCACGCCGCGGCGGGCGCTCGAGGAGGTGCTGCTCTGAGCTTGCAGCTGTATCAGAGGCGCTTTCGAATCCGGAGTTTGAACCAGTCGGCTATTTCGTCGAATCCCGGATGATGCTCGACGATTCGGAGGATGAGCCGCTCAAGTTCCCGGCGAATGTCGCCGCGTCGGGATTCGAGACGATATCCGCTGCGATAGAGAAACAAGTCCACGATCAGGAACGCAGTGCGCTTGTTCCCGTCGGCAAATCCGTGATTTCTCGTCAACGATTCCGCGAGAGCTGCGACTTTCCTCTCGATCGGGCGGTAGTAACCCGTGAACGGCCGTCCGATCGCCGACTCAAGCAGGCCCCAATCGCGGACTCCGGGCAGGCCGCCGAATCGAAGCGCCTGCTCGTGCGCCTCGATGACGTCCTGGATTCTGACGCGATAGTGCCGTATGGCGGGTCAGCGCTTGGCCAGACGCTTGAGTGAATCCGCGGCGCGCGTCGAGGTGTCTCGAATGCGCGTTGCGGAACGCTGCGACGTGAACGACCCGGTCTTTGCGTCGCGGTGAATGATTCTGCCACCGCGGCGAGAAGAGATCACCGTGAGCGAATTCTCGCTACGGGTGTCCTGGACGGCTGTAGTGCCGGGCGGTGACCTTTTGAGAGCGGCGCTTTTAGACATGGACAAAAGTATAGACCAACTCGTTAACTTCGACTATTTGAGCAACTTCGGATGCTCTCGCTTGAGCCGGTCAAGAACAAGCCTCTGCAACTTTGCTGTGAGCTCGAATAGATCCTTCGCTTCCGCCTCGGTCGCAGGCTGGGCACCATGGTACTCGGCGGCGTTGCGACGGTCGTGGTAGCGGTCGAGCGCGACCCAGAGTTCCCGGGGTGCACCCGCGGTGGCCTCGAGAACCTGGAAGATGACTTTGCGGTGCCCCTGCGAGGCCGAGGGGCGATAACCTTCCGCACGCAACGCTGCGAGTGCCAGCGCGTGCGTGGCGTTGTAGGCGAGCATGAAGCGGCCGGCTGCGCTCAAGGACTTGATGCCGCTGTCGCGCAACTGGTCGTCCGCGCCTTTTAGCAGGCGAGTGATCTCGTCCGCGCTGGTCGGCTCAGCCGCGAGCTGTCCTGCGCGCGCGAGATTTGCGAGGTTGTTCTTGCCGGAGCTCATCGAGGGTGCGGTCGTTGCCAACGAGATAGATTTTTGCGCCTTTGAGAACGGCGCTGATGAAGTGGTGCTCCTGCGAAAGCATCGTGCCGAATTCTTTGGTCGAGTAGGTGATCAGTGAGATTTTCCGGCCCAACTGCTCTTGCACGCGCGCGAGCGGAAGCGAAACTTCCGACGGCGGCAGATCGGCGACAACAAGCAGATCCACGTCGCTTGCCGCGTTGGCCGTGCCCTTTGCAATTGAACCGTAGACAAAAGCAAGGCGGATGCGGTTCTTGAACGGGACGAGCATCTTGCGCAGCACGTCCGCCACGCCGAAGGT
>JBGPLD010000291.1:0-3027 GCA_041486325.1 Gammaproteobacteria bacterium | reverse complement strand
CTTCCGACCGCAGGCGGCTCGATGCGCGCAGGGCCCTGCTCGAGCGCAAGAGCGACGAGGCCTACCAGGAATGGCTGCGCCAGCTGCGTGACCGCGCCTACATCGAGTACCGGATCGAGGAACGCTAAGGAAGGCTTGGGCCCCTTCCGCATCCAGCCAGGAGCAACGGAATTTGAAAGGCGAATCGATAACGGGCGCGGATCGATTGCCGCGGCCGCAGGATCAGCACCCGGCCACTCCGGTAATCGCGGTCACCTCGGGGGAGCCGGCGGGAATCGGTCCGGACCTGTGTCTCGCCCTGGCGCGGCATGCGTTTGCCGGGCGCGTTGTCGTGCTCGGCGATCGCGCGCTGCTCGAGGACCGCGCGCGCCGGATCGGGATCGGCGTGCGGCTGCGCGATGCCGGAGCAGCGTTGCCGGATTCGCCGAATTCGCTCGATATCGTTCACGTTCCTCTTGCAGTCCCCTGCGAAGCCGGCGCGCCCGATCCGCGCAACGGCGCATACGTGATTGCGCTGCTCGAGCGGGCGATCGCGGGCTGCAGGACCGGTGAATTCGCCGCGATGGCGACCGCGCCGGTGCACAAGGGCGTCATCAACGACGCCGGGATACCGTTTGTGGGACATACGGAATTTCTGGCCGAGCGCACCGGAACCGCGCGGGTCGTGATGATGCTTACCGGGGGAGGCTTGCGCGTGGCGCTCGCGACGACGCACCTGGCGCTGAAGGACGTGCCGGGCGCTCTGACGCGGGACGGCCTGGAGGACACCGTGCGGGTTCTTTGCGCCGGATTGAGACAGCGTTACGGTCTTTCCTCTCCGCGGGTTCTTGTTGCCGGCCTCAATCCACACGGCGGTGAAGGCGGCTATTTCGGACGGGAGGAAATCGAGATCATCGGCCCCGTCCTGGACAAGCTGCGCGCGGAAGGATTGCGGCTCACCGGGCCGGTGCCCGCGGACACGCTGTTTACTCCGGCGCTGCTCGCCAAGGCCGACTGTGTCCTGGCGATGTATCACGACCAGGGCCTGCCCGTGCTCAAGTACGCGAGCTTCGGCAAGGGTATCAATGTCACGCTCGGCCTGCCGATCATCCGCACTTCGGTCGATCACGGCACCGCGCTCGAGCTTGCCGGCAGCGGCAAGGCCGATCCCGGCAGCCTGATCGCGGCGATCGAGGCGGCGATCGGAATGGCAACATCTACTTTGGCCACTGCGGCCACGGCGCAGGGCTCGCGCTGATCTGTGATGGTCCCGGCGCCGCACGTCGCGCGAAAGCGGTTCGGCCAGCATTTTCTCGTAGATCGGAGCGTGATCGAACGCATCATCGCGGCTATCGATCCACAGCCCGGCGATCATATTGTCGAGATCGGACCGGGGCTCGGCGCACTGACCGGTCCGCTGCTCGAGCGCGTCGGTCATCTGCACGTCGTCGAGCTCGACCGCGACCTGTGCGCCGGATTGCGGCGCGGCTACTCCCCAGAACGGCTGACGGTGCATGAGGGAGACGCCTTGCGCTTCGATTTTGCCGCTCTGCCGGCGCCGCTGCGGGTGGTCGGCAATCTGCCTTACAACATCTCGACTCCGCTTCTTTTCCACCTTGCCGGCGCCGCATCGCGCTGCACGGATCTGCACTTCATGCTGCAGAAAGAGGTAGTGGACCGGATGGCGGCGATGCCTTCAACGCCGGAGTACGGGCGCCTTTCGGTCATGCTCCAGTACCGTTTCCGGTTGGAACGGCTGTTTACGGTTGCCCCGGGAGCATTCCGGCCGCCGCCGAAGGTCCATTCGGCACTTGCCCGGCTCGCGCCTCGCCCCGCGCAGGAGCTCCTGGCCGCCGATGAGTCCGTATTCGGACGAGTCATCGCGAAGGCGTTTTCCATGAGAAGAAAGACGCTCAGAAATGCTCTGTCCGGCCTGATCTCCGTGCCCGATCTTGCCGATCTCGGAATTGACGCCGGGCTGCGCGCCGAAGCCCTGCCCGTGTCCGCCTTTGTCGCGATCGCCAACCGGATCATCGAGCGCTAGACCCTGCGAACGGCTGCTGGCAAAATGTTGCATTCTGGCAAGACATGAATCTAGGAGATCGCGATGGGCCTACTGGATGACCTGAAAAAACAGGCCGAGCTGGTCAAGTCTCAGCAGATACAAGAGCAGTATCTGCAGGCCGACAAGCTGAAGCTGGTCGAGGAAAAGATGAAGCAGACGTTTCAGTACGTAAACGAGCTGCTCAAGCAGCTGGAAGTGCTGAAGCCGACGAGTCCGCTCATGTTTTCGATTCCAGGCGTTGCCAACTTTGTCG
Source organism: Gammaproteobacteria bacterium (assembly GCA_041486325.1). Classification (GTDB taxonomy): domain Bacteria; phylum Pseudomonadota; class Gammaproteobacteria; order Burkholderiales; family SG8-39; genus VBDM01. The sequence continues at coordinate 730 of JBGPLD010000291.1, read as the reverse complement.
GCCTTGCCGTGGCCGACTCCTTCATCGATTACCGGCGCAAGCGCATCGGCGACAAGGAGTACTTTGAAACCATCCACTTTTTCATCAAATGGGCCTCCGGCAACACGGTGGTGATCGATCGCGACGATGCCACCGCCGCCCAGAGGGCCCGGGAGTCGCTCTGGATCAGCAAAGTGAAGTTCGCCGAGGAAGAAAAGAAAAGCAGCAAGGGCTTCCTCATCGGGGCCAAGTTTACGATACCGGTGGCAGTTGTGACCGACATCACCGTCAGGGCGGACCACGACAAGGGCCAGCTTCTCTTCGACGCCAAGAACCTGTTCGGGTTGGGGACGGAGCAGCTGGTGGTTCCCGCGCCGGTGGTGGACAACGATATGCTCGAGGATCTCGCGCGCACGCTCATCGGCCAGCCGAACAATTTCCGCAAGTACCGCGTGATAGTGGGCGCCGCCCGGTAGTTCCGGTCGTGCCGCCTCGCGGCGCGACGTCCGCCGCCGTCATCAGTCGCGTTCGATCAACTCTATCTTGTAGCCGTCGGGATCCTCGACGAAGGCGATCACGGTCGTTCCGTGCTTCATCGGCCCGGCCTCGCGCGTGACCTTGCCGCCGCGCCGCTTTACGTCATCGCATGCCTTGCGGGCGTCATCGACGCCGATTGCGACGTGGCCGTAGGCGTTGCCCGGCTCGTATCTGTCAACGCCCCAGTTGTAGGTCAGCTCGAGCACCGCCGTTT
>JBGPLD010000290.1:0-3074 GCA_041486325.1 Gammaproteobacteria bacterium | reverse complement strand
CTATTCTGTTCGCGAGACGAATTACTCCGAGCTGAATCGGCGCAAAAAGCTTGCTCGAGATTTCCGGCATCAGATCGAGGGAATCGCGGCGCCGATCGCGAGGAGCACGGCAAAAGCGAGCAGCAGGCGCCCGGCTTTTGGGGTGATCGGCACGAGATCCTCGAACCGGTCCAGAGTCATTACGGCACGCGCCGTCGTCCACGCATAGGAAACGGTAGCGAGCGGCAAAAGGATCCAGGCGCTGAATCCGAATGCCAGCCAGAACCAGAAAGGCGCGAGGTAGGAAAGGGCGAGCAGCAAGGCGAACTCGGCGCGGCTCCACTCCTTGCCGAAGCGCACGGCCACGGTGCGCTTGCCTTTGATTGCGTCGAACTCCCGGTCGCGAATGTCGTCGATGATGAGGATATTCGTCGTGAGAGCGCCGATCGGCAGGCTGAGCGCGATTACGTTCATCGGGAGCGCCCACTGCACAAACCACGTGCCCGTCACGGCGCCCGCGGCCGCCTGAACGTAGTAGCCGCCTGCGACCGAGACGATGCCGAAGAACGCGAAAAAAAGCGGATCCGCCAGACCGTGCCGCCCCACGGGGTATGGGCCGGCGGAATAGACCCAGCTTGCGGCTATGCTGGAAAGTCCGATCAGGAGCACGAACGGGCCGGCGAGGTAGAGCAAGTAGGACCCGACGAGCAGCGCGAGCAGATAGCATGCAGAGACCGCCCCCTTGAGACCGGAAAGCGTCAGCGTGCCCAGCTTCAAGGCTTGAACCAGTTCCGGGTGCTCGCGGTCCTCCGGCTGCCGGATGAGATTCTCGTAGTTGTCCGTGAGGACCCCGCCGACCTGGATCAGCCACCCCGCGAGAAAAGCCAAAAAAGCCGGCATCGCAGCAAACACCTGGTAGTGGACCGCCAGCCCCACCGAAACGAGGACGGGCGCCGCCGCAGTGGGGAGCGTGTGTCCGGGATAGAGGAGCTTGCGCCTCCACACTTCGCGCCGGGACCAGACTTGGGCTTCCGTCATGCTGAGTCCTCGTCAGGCTGATGATGCCGGGTCGTCAGAGGCGAACCGAGGGCCAGACGGCCCCGGCGCCGAGTCCGAGGATGTACAGCCAGCCGAAGCGGCGGTTGTGCTCCAGGCAGACGCGGTGAACCCAGAGCGGCCAGCCGACGTAACCGGCGGGCGGCGACGCGGGCCGCGCCCGGCTCATGACCGATACAGCGCGAAAAGCCCGCGGAAGCGCGACGACGATGATCGCGGCGAACGGCGTGAGCAGCCCAAGCGCGATCAGGACGCCGGTGATCGTGTAGATGAGAACAATCGTCGCGACGTTCAGCGCGCGCGCCGAACGCTCGCCGAGCAGCACCGGCAAGGTGCGGTTGCCTTTTCCCGAGTCGAAATCCATCTGGTCGATGTGCTTGCCCGTGAGGATGGACATCACGCCCAGGCCGTAAGGAATCGACGCGTAGAAAGCGGCGCTTGAGACATGGCCCGTGATCATGGCGTAGCCGCCCCCGACCATCAGCGGCCCCCACACCAGGAACACCGCGGGCTCGCCCAGGCCGATGCTCTTCAAGGGGACCGGTGCAGCGTCGTAGAGCAGCATGAGCGCGATGCCCGCCGCGGCGAACGCCACCGCGAGCCAGCCGCGCTCGAAGATGAAATAGGCCGTGATGGCGGTGCCGATCAGGGCCAGAATCGCAAGGCCGGTCGCCAAAACCCGCGCATCGAGCACGCCGCTCGCAAGCGGATGCACGGTGTAACGCATGCGCGGAGAGTCCGGGGTGTCGTGTCCGCGCCTGTAGCCGAAATAGTCGTTGCTCAGATTGCTGATCATGTGCGCAACGACCAGCCCCACCAGCACGAGGAAAAAGTGAACGGCGTCGAATTCCCGGTCGCCCGCGGCGAGCAGGCCGGCCATGATCGCGGCCTGCGCCGAGATGACGAGGATGACGCTGCGCGCGGAGTAGAGGAATTTCGAAACCGGATCGAGGAGCCGGATCTCTTCGACGCCGGGCCGGTAAAAGCCGACGAAGGCCGCGAGCCACAGCCCCGGCCTCGATCTGGCGAGAAGCGATTCCTCCCTCATTCTGTCACCCTACTTTCACAAGTCGCCGGCCTGGACCGACGCGAACCAGCATGCACTGCATTCGCGAGCCGGAGCGGCTTCTACTTTAACTCGCCGGCATCCTCCGTGCCCATCCCGACCCGTGCCTACAGGTGCGAAGATCCAGCACCAGATTGGCCGGGGTTTGATGCGAGTCAAAGAAGGCGCACAATGCCGGCCTGAGGTGTTCGATCCGAATGCCGCGAGCGGAGTTCGACGTTCGACCCCAAGTGGGAAGGGCACATGCCTGAAACGAAAACGACTTCTGATGCGCGAAAGGGGCTGGGGTCGCGCCTGCGCGGATTCCTGTTCGTACCGAGCCCCCGTTATTCACTGTTCACGCTGCTTGCTGCCGGTCTCGTCATCGGCATCGTTGCCGCGTTCGGATTCGACTATACCTTGCACGCCACCAGCACCAACGAATTTTGCAGCGGTTGCCACGTGAACGACGCGGCGAAGGAATGGCGGGAGTCCCTGCATCACAACAATCGCGTGGGGTTCGTCGCCGACTGTTCCGATTGCCACCTGCCGCGCGAGTTCGTGCCGAAGATGGTGCGCAAGGTCAAGGCGGCGAAGGAAGTCTGGGGCCATTTCACCGGCATCATCAATACTCCGGAAAAATACGACGCGCACCGCCAGGCGATGGCCGAGAACGAGTGGAGCCGCATGCGCGCCAACGGCGCGCAGGAATGCCGCAATTGCCACCACCCGGATTCGATGTCCGACAAGGACAAGAGCTATGTGGGCGGCATGCACAAGAGAGCCCTGGCGGGCGGTCAAATCTGCATCGACTGCCACGAAGGCGTCGCGCACCGCGCGCCCGGAAAGACTGCTGCCGCCCCAAAAAAATGACAACGATTCGTGAAGTTACCGGCGGGAGAGAAGGAAAACGTATGAAGCTGAGCAGTAACCATCGCGTCCCAACACGGAGTGATCCATGACGAACCTGCGGAAACTTTTCGGATTGCTGGTT
>JBGPLD010000289.1:0-3082 GCA_041486325.1 Gammaproteobacteria bacterium | reverse complement strand
GCGGCGAGCTCGGTGCGCCTGATCCACTCGAGCGTCTCGAAGGAAAACCCGGGCGCATCCCCGCCGGGATAGCCGTCCCAGCTGCCGGCCTTGAGTTTCGCTTCCATCTGCCCGGTGCGCACGATGACGTAGTCGCCGCGCCTGAGTTTGACGCCCTGCGCGGCTGCGGTCTTGTCCAGGTCCGCGCTCGTGATCGCATAGCCGTCCGCAAGCGCTTCCCTGCCGAGCATGCGCGGGACATCCAGAAACACGCCGCGCCCCACCATCTTGTTCTTGGTCTTCTCGATTCCGCATTTCTGCGCGCCGGCGGAGGTGACCTCGCGGCAGTCGTAGCCGTTCCACATGCTGTTCTCGTAGAACACGTGGCCCAGGCCGTCCCATTGCGTGCCGCACTGCAGGGGCATCACCACCATGTCGTCGGCGGCGCGGATGCCGCGATGGTCGAGCACGCCCGAATAGGCGTCGGTGCCGGTGCGCAGCATGGTGTGCACCGGGTTGATGCGCCCCATCGAAGGGTACTTGCTCTTGGCGCCTTGCGGGCCGTTATTGTCGAAGTTCAGCGCAAGCGAGATCACCTTGCCTTTTTTCACCAATCGGGCGGCCGCGACGATATCCTCGGGTTGCGTGAAGTTCAGCGTGCCGATTTCATCATCGGGGCCCCACTTCCCCCAGTTCTTGTACTTCTCGGCGGCATCGCGAAGGTCTTGTCGGGTGAGTTTGCGGCCCTGCATAAGGCATCCTCTTCGAGAAATGGAAAGATCGGGAAATGCAGCGAGCCGCTACTTTATCTCACCGCCTGCCCAGGGTCGAGCGGGATATCTCGATGCCGCCCGATCGCGGGATACGATGATAAGATTGACGCACTGTCGGAGGGGGCCGCAATGAAAACAGTCGTCCGCTTTCTCGCGTGTTGCGCCGCGCTTCTTTTCGCGGGAGCGAGCCATGCACAAGCCACTTCGTCAGGATCAGAGCCTGCCCCGAGCGCGTCGAAGGGACAGGCCTGGCCGGCTCACCCCGTTCGAATGGTCGTTCCCTTCGCTCCGGGCGGACCCGCTGACATTGCCGCGCGGCTCCTCGCGCAGAAATTGACCGAGAGCTTCGGCCAGCAAATCATCATCGATAACCGCGGAGGCGCCGGCGGGAATATCGGGACCGCGGCCGTGGCGAAATCGGCCCCTGACGGCTACACGGTGCTGCTGACGACGTCGGCCCTTGCGGTCAATGTAAGCCTGTTCCCCAACGCCGGATACGACGCGGAGCGCGATTTCATTCCGGTCGCCATCGTCGCGACGCAACCCAATCTGATTTTCGTGAACCCGAGCGTTCCCGCCAGGACCATTTCGGAATTTCTGAGTATCGCCAAGGCCACGAAGCTCTCGTATGCGTCGCCTGGCAGCGGCACGACGCCCCATCTCACGGCGGAAAACCTGTTCAACGTCCTCGCCAAGCTCGACATGACGCCGATCCATTTCCGCGGCGCGGGCCCGGCGATCGCGGCCGTGGTCGCCGGCGAGCCGCAGGTAGGCTCGGGAGCGATTTCGGGTCCTTTGGCTCAGGTCAAGGCGGGAAGATTGCGCGCCCTGGCGGTGTCGAGCAGCAAGCGCGTTGCCGCTCTTCCCGACGTGCCCACGCTCGCTGAAGCGGGCTTTCCCAGCTTGCAGGACTACACCTGGATCGGCGTATTTCTTCCGGCCGGCACGCCCGCCGCTATCGTCCAGAAATTGAACGAGACGATCGATCGCGCGATCCAGAGCGCAGATTTGCGCGAGCGGCTGGAAGCGCTGGCGTTCGAGCCGGTCGGGGGGTCGCCGCAGCAGGTCGCCGAGTATGTGAAGGCGGAGATCGTCAAGTGGGGCAAGGTGGTCCGGGAGACCGGCGCAAAGCCCGACTGATAGACAAAGGCTGCGATTCGCATAGAGGAATTACTTGTGGCGTCCCCAAGGGGATTCGAACCCCTGTTACCGCCGTGAAAGGGTGATATCTTGGACTTTCGTGGACTTCCACGAACAGTCTAACTCCATGAAATCCTTGATTTCACCTCTATGAGCGTCTATCCTTGTCCATGCAAATTCGTGTACGTCGCCGCGACACGGCCGCGACACGGAGAAACCAGAGGACCGGAAAATGGCGCAAGCAGCTCGCGATTCCAGGCTGGAAACACGCACCGCACGCCTGCGGCTGCCCCTTGGGCAGCGACACTTCAAGTCAATTGGCAAAGGTCTCACCCTCATCTACAGGCGGACAGGTGAAGGCTTTGGCACATGGACTGCCAAGCTTGCCCTGCCCGGCGGGAAGTATACGCTCCGCACGCTTGGCGGAGCGGATGATTACCAAGAAGCCAACGGCGCCGACGTGCTTAACTTCGGACAAGCCCACGACCACGTCCGGGCACTCGCCAATGAGGCGAAAGCCAACGACGGCATTCTCATAAAGCCGGCAAGCATGGCCGAGGCTGCGGAACGCTATCTCGCCTGGTATCGAGAGAACCGCCGCGCCGTTCGCGAAACGGAACACGCCATCAACGCTCACATCCTGCCCGCGCTCGGCGACAAGCAACTTAGCGCGCTGACCACTGCACACATCCGGAGCTGGCTCGAGCAACTCGCAGCGAAGCCGGCGCGGGTCAGAAGCACCCGTTCCGCGAAAACCCCGAAGTACCGCGCGGCGCCCAAGACGGCCGACGAAAAGCGCGCGCGCCGCTCGACGGCGAATCGGCTGCTCAACGTGCTGAAAGCGATCCTGAACCGCGCCTTCCGCGATGGGCAGGTCGCTGACGACACGGCTTGGCGCAAGGTCAAGCCGTTTCCCAAGGCTGACGAGGCACGCATTCGCTTTCTTAGCGACGCCGAGGCGGTCAGGCTGGTAAACGCCTGCCCGGCGGACTTGCGCGCCCTAGTGCGCGCGGCGCTCCTCACCGGCGCCCGGTTTGGTGAACTCGTCGAATTGCGCGCGCATGACGTGAACTTGCGGACCGCGCAGGTCTATGTGGCGCAGTCGAAGTCCGGGCACCCGCGCCATATCCCCGTGAACGACGAGGGTGTCGCGCTGTTCCGCCAGCGCGCCACGGGCAAGACCGGCGATG
>JBGPLD010000288.1:0-3099 GCA_041486325.1 Gammaproteobacteria bacterium | reverse complement strand
CCTTCATCGCCGCTTCCTCCCGCGTGAACCGGCTGAGCAGGAAAGGCATGGTGCCGCCGCCGTGCGAGAAGATCCAGCGGATGTCGGGGTAGCGCGCGGCCGTGCCGCTGAATACCAGGCTGGCGATGCTGCGGGTGGTGTCGGTCGCGTATTCGATCACGCCCGGCGGCAAGCCCTTCACGGTGTTCCTGCAGCAGTCCGGCGTAAGCGGATGCGTATACACCACTGCCTTGCGCCGGTTGAGCTCTTCCCACACCGGCGTGAACGCCACGTCGCCGAGATACTTGTCCTGGTAGCTCGTCATCAGGCCGATTCCCTCGGCCTTGAGCGTGTCCAGAGCGTATTCGATTTCCTTAAGACTTCCTTCGGCGTCGGGAAGCGGCAACGTGGCGAAACTGCCGAAGCGGCCGGGATAGTCCCGGACCAGTTGCGCCCCGTATTCGTTGCTCTGGCGCGCGAGGCGGCGCCCCAGCGCGCTGTCGCCGAACCAGACACCCGGCTGGATGAGCGACACCATGGAGATCGCGATTCCGCTCTTGTCCATGTCCTCGATGGACAGGGCGGGACTCCACTTGACCCGGCCGCCTCCCTGGCGTCGCGCGCCGACTTCATCGAGATAGCCCGGCGGCACGAGATGGTGATGGACGTCGATGCGGAAGGGTTTCCCGCCGGCCGCGACCGGCGCCGCCGGATTCGGCTGCTGCGCCGTCAGCTCTGCGGGGAGCATCGCCACCGCGCTCAGCGCGGCCAGCTTGCCGAGAAATCCGCGGCGCGGTAAGCAACAGGCGCACGTCATTCCGGCACTGCTTGCGGGAATTTCCCCGTCGCGCCTGCCGGTGTTTTTCTTTTCGGCGGCCATCATCATGAACCTCCTCTAATCAAGTCCACGCGCAAAATATCCTATCATGCGGGCGACAGGGCGAACCCCCGGGAGAGAACGCATGATTGCATTCCGGCTCGCGTGGCTCGCGGCGATGCTCGCCGCCGCGAGCGCCTGGGCGCAGGATCCGGCGGCGAACTATCCGAGCCGGCCGATTCGCATCATCGTGCCCTTTCCGCCGGGCGGCGCGGCGGATGCGCTGCCGCGCATCGTCAGCGAGCGCCTGACGGCGCGCTGGGGCCAGCCGGTAGTCGTCGAGAACCGCGCCGGCGCGAGCGGCAGCATCGGCGCCGACGCCGTGGCGCGCGCCGAGCCCGACGGCTATACCCTGCTCTCGACGCCGCCCGCTCCCTTGGTCATCAACCCCAGCCTCTCGAAGCTGCCGTACGATCCGGTGCAGTTTGTCCCGGTCAGCGTGATGGCGGCGATTCCGAGCGTGCTCCTCGTGCATCCGAAAGTCGCGGCGGGCAGTGTGCCCGAATTCGTCGCGTTCGTGCGCGCCAACCCGGACAAGCTCAACTACGCCTCGCAAGGCACGACCACGGTCTCGTTTCTCACCACCGAGATGTTCAAGGCCGCGGCAGGCGGCCTCAGGATCACGCACGTTCCCTACAAGGGCACGGGTCCGGGACTCGCCGCGTTGCTCGCGGGCGAAGTGGAATTGATGTTCGACAATCTCGGGACCTCGCTGCAGCACGTGCGCGCGGGCAAGCTCAAGGCGCTGGCCGTGTGCGGCGAGCGGCGCGTCGCCTCGCTGCCGGACGTCCCCGCGATGGGAGAGATCTATCCTGGGTTCGTGTCGGTCGCGTGGTTCGGCGTGGTCGCGCCGCCGAAGACGCCGCCCGAGATCGCCGCGAAACTCTCCGCCGCCATCGTCGAAGCGCTCAAGCAACCCGAGGTGGCGAAGCGCCTTGCCGTTCTCTCCGCCGAGCCGATCGGCAGCACCCCCGCCGAAATGGCGGTGATCATGAAAGAGGATGCCGAGCGCTGGCGGGCCGTGATTCGCACCGCCGGCGTGAAGCCCGAGTAAGGCCTTGGGGTAAAGCTGCTAAAGAGGGATCGCCAGTAAAGTGTCGAACTGCCGGCTGTCGCACACGACGATGCGCTCCTCGAACTGCGCGCGCCCGCCCTCTCCATTCAGGCGAATGCGGTCGAGGCAGCGACCGCTCGCGAACAACATAGCCTCCCCGGTGTGCATGATGCGCGCCACCATGAAATGCGACACCGCGCGCGCCGTATTTGCGTCCACGCGCTCGGCCAGGACGGACGAAACGGTATGGCGGTAGCGCTGCGCCTCGTAGATGTTGGCGTGGCGCAGCGCGCTTACGCGGTCGCGCAGCATGGCGCGCGAGTCGGCGTGGATGACGGAAAGCGGGAGATTGCGCTCGAAATTTTCCGCAGTGGTGATCCGGTAGCGTCCGTCCTCCACGAAGAAATCGGGCCATTCCTCGAGGCGGTCGTCGTCGATCGCGTGGGCGTAGCGCGCGAGGAGGTTTTCGATTTTGAGCTGAAGTTCGAGGTCCATTTCTTATCCGCCCATTCACCCTGTCTTCTCCCAAATGAAGTGGAAATTAATGGCTCCCTCTCCCGCTTGCGGGAGAGGGTTGGGGTGAGGGTTAGAGTCCCATGTGCCGCCGATACGCCTGCCAGAATCCCCGCACGGAGGTTTCGGTGACCCGTGACTTGTCCGAGGCGACGGCGCGGCCGCCCATCTCGACGAACGAGGAATGGTCGGGCGCACCCTGCACGCCGCGCTGAACGAAACCCGTCGCGGCGCCGTCTTCCATAGAAATATAGCCCGCCGGCCCGATGAAGTTCGCCTGCTTGAGGCGCAGCTCGGTCATTTTCTTGTCGTCGTCCGCGTAGCCGAAACACGTCCATACCAGCTCGGTTTCGCCCGCGCCCTTCGGCACCACCTGGCGCACCGCGAGACTGTTCATGATCTGCTGCAGCACAAAGCCCGGAAAGACCGCGAGGATCTGCAGCGTGATGCCGTCTCCGGTCTCGTCCACCGAGTGCAGAAGCTCCGGCGCTTCGAGGCTGTAGCCGCCGCTCGCCGAGCGCACCCCGGCTTTCTCGTACTCGTCGTCCCGGGCGTCGGTCCTCATCATGGTGAAGCTCGCGTGATTGCCGCCGTCGCCGCCGACAATGACCCCGCCCTTCTGCTCCAGCCGGTTCAGCCGGAATTTGGCGAAGAACAAGTGAAGCAGGCTCGCGTG
>JBGPLD010000287.1:0-3152 GCA_041486325.1 Gammaproteobacteria bacterium | reverse complement strand
GGCGATCAGCTCTTTTTCTTCAGGCGTGCCGCGATCCTCATCCGCAGCGCGTTGAGGCGGATGAAACCGGCCGCATCCGCCTGGTTGTAGGCGCCGCGGTCTTCCTCGAAAGTCGCAATGGCCGGGTCGAACAGCGAATCGCCCTTCGATTCGCGGCCGACGACCATGACATTGCCCTTGTACAGCTTCAGCCGCACGCGGCCGTTCACGTTCGACTGCGAGGCGTCGATCATGGTCTGGAGCATTTTCCGCTCCGGGCTCCACCAGTAGCCGTTGTAGATGAGCGAGGCGTAGCGCGGCATCAGCTCGTCCTTGAGGTGCGCAACCTCGCGGTCGAGGCAGATCGACTCGATGGCGCGATGGGCTTTCAGCATGATGGCCCCCCCGGGCGTCTCGTAGCAGCCGCGCGATTTCATGCCGACGTAGCGGTTCTCGACGAGGTCCAGGCGCCCGACGCCGTGTTTGCCGCCGAGCTTGTTGAGCGCGGCAAGGACAATGGCCGGGCTCATCTTTTTTCCGTTTACAGCGGCGATGTCGCCTTTCCTGTACTCGAGTTCGACGTACTCGGCGCGATTGGGCGCCTTTTCCGGCGACACGGTCCAGCGCCACATGCTCTCCTCCGGTTCGCGCGACGGATCCTCGAGAATGCGGCCCTCGTACGAGATATGCAGGAGGTTCGCGTCCATGGAGTAGGGCGATCCGCCCTTTTTCTTTCCCTCGATCGGGATGCCGTGCTTCTGCGCGTATTCGAGCAGCTTCTCGCGCGAGGTGAGGTTCCACTCGCGCCAGGGCGCGATCACGCGGATGTCCGGCTCGAGCGCGTGGTAGCCCAGCTCGAAGCGCACCTGGTCGTTGCCCTTGCCGGTGGCGCCGTGAGCCACCGCGTCAGCGCCGGTCTTCCGGGCGATCTCGATCTGGCGCTTGGCGATGAGCGGACGCGCGATTGAAGTCCCGAGCAGATACTCGCCCTCGTAGATTGCATTGGCGCGGAACATGGGGAAGACGAAATCGCGCACGAATTCATCGCGCAGATCATCGACGAATATCTCGCGCACGCCGAGCTTTTTTGCCTTCTTCCGGGCTGGCGCGAGCTCCCCGCCCTGGCCGATGTCGGCGGTAAATGTCACCACCTCGCAGCGGTAGGCATCCTGCAGCCACTTTAGGATCACCGACGTATCGAGCCCGCCCGAATACGCGAGCACGACTTTCCTGACCTTATCTTTCACTCACTTGCTCCTTCCCGGCTTTATTTTTCCGAGCAGCAGAAACTCGATTAGAGCCTTCTGCGTATGCAACCTGTTCTCCGCCTCTTCCCATACGACGCTCTGCGGCCCGTCGATCACCGCGGCCGAAACCTCCTCGCCGCGGTGCGCGGGCAGGCAATGCATGAAGAGCGCGTCCCTTCGCGCCGCTTTCATCATGTCGGCGTCCACCTGCCAGTCCTCGAAGTCGCGCTTGCGCTCTTCGTTCTCCGCCTCGAAGCCCATGCTCGTCCAGACGTCGGTGGTGACGAGGTCGGCGCCTCTAGCCGCGTCCATGGGATCGGCAAAGCTCTCGTAGTTCGAGTCGTCGTAGATGCCCGCGCGCTCGGGTTCCACCTCGTAGCCGGGCGGCGTCGAGACGCGCACGTTGAAATTGAAGACCGTCGCCGCCTGCAGCCAGGTGTTGCAGACGTTGTTCGAGTCGCCGATCCAGGCCACGGTTTTCCCCTTGATCGGGCCGCGCCGCTCGATCCAGGTATAGATGTCTGCGAGCACCTGGCAGGGGTGGTATTCATTTGTGAGGCCATTTATCACCGGCACCCGCGAGTTCGCGGCAAATCGCTCGATGATTTCCTGCTCGAAGGTGCGGATCATGACGATGTCCACCATGCGCGAGATCACCTGCCCTGCGTCCTCGACGGGCTCGCCGCGGCCGAGCTGGGTGTCGCGGGTGTAGAGATAGATCGCGGCGCCGCCGAGCTGGTGCATGCCCGCCTCGAAGGATAGCCGCGTCCTCGTCGAAGGCTTCTCGAAGATCATCGCGAGCGTCCTGTCCTCGAGCGGCCAGTAGCGCTCGTAGCGCTTGAATTTCGCCTTGATCCAGCGCGTGCGTGTGAACAGGTGTTCGTACTCCGCACGCGAGAAGTCCTTGAACTGCAGGTAATGCCTGGGATTTGCCGGTGCTTTTTTCATGCGCGCACGGCGACCGCTGCGGTCGGCTGCGCGAGGAACCCGCGCACCAGCGGAATGAGAATGGAAAGGAGCTGCCGTGCCTCCTGCTCGTTGATGACGAGCGGCGGCAGCAGCCGGATAATCTTGTCCATAGTGACGTTGATGAGCAGGCCCGCCTCGAGCGCCTGAGTCACGAGATCTCCGCAAGGCCGGTCGAGCTCGATGCCGATCATGAGGCCGTGACCGCGGACCTCGACCACGCCGGGAATTCCCGCGAGGCCTTCGCGCAGTTTCGCGAGGATCATTCCTCCGATTGTCCGGGCATTCGTCATCAGGCCTTCTTCCTCGATCGCGTTCAGCGTCGCGAGCGCGGCTGCGCAGGCGAGCGGGTTGCCGCCGAAGGTCGAGCCGTGCGTCCCGGGCTGGAACACCTGCGCGGCGGCGCCGCGCGCGAGGCATGCTCCGATGGGCACGCCCGAGGCGAGGCCTTTGGCGAGCAGGACGACGTCGGGGGCGATGCCCGCATGCTGATAGACGAACCATTGGCCGGTGCGGCCGAGGCCGCACTGCACTTCGTCCACCATGAGCAGCCAGCCGTTGCGGTCGCAGATATCCCGCAAGCCGCGCAGGTACTCTATCGACGAGATGTTGATTCCGCCTTCGCCCTGGATCGGCTCGACCAGCACGGCGACGACGCTGCGGTCATGCAGCGCGACCTGGCGCACCGATTCGATGTCGTTGAAAGGCACGCGCACGAATCCGGCCACGAGCGGCTCGAAGCCCGCCTGTACCTTGCGGTTGCCGGTGGCAGAGAGGGTCGCAAGCGTCCTGCCGTGAAAAGCCTTGTCCATAACGATAATCGAGGGGCTCTCCACGCCCCTGCCGTGGCCGTACAGGCGCGCGAGCTTGATCGCCGCCTCGTTCGCCTCGCAGCCGGAGTTGCAGAAGAACACCTTGTCCATGCCGCTCACCGCGGCGAGCCTGCCGGCGAGATTTTCC
>JBGPLD010000286.1:0-3162 GCA_041486325.1 Gammaproteobacteria bacterium | reverse complement strand
AAGGAAATTCTGGGAGGCGCTGTGCGATATACTCGGCTGCCCCGATCTGAAGGCAAAGCACATCGTCTACGGCGAAGAGGCAAGGCCGGCGAAAGAGCGGCTCGCCGCGATTTTCGCCACGCGCGCGCAGCGCGAATGGACAGAGCTTTTTGCGCAAGCCGACTGCTGCGTCAGCCCGATTCTCACCATCGAAGAGGCGATTGCCAACGAGCAGCTGCTCGCGCGGGGGATGATTGTCGAGGCGGGCGGGCTGAAGCAGTTTGCGCTGCCCCTCAAGTTCAGCGAATTCGAGTTCCGGCCCGGGCGCCCGGCACCGAGCGCCGGCGAGCATTCGGGTGAAATCCTGCGTGAGGCCGGGTATTCGGACGCGGAGATCGAGGCATTCCACAGCAACCGGGTGATCTAGGAGAATCGATGGACGGAGGCACTGGAACAAAGATCGAAGGCGGGTGTGGAGCATTCGGTCCCATCGCGCTTGCGGCGATCGTGCTTTTCGCGCCGTTCGATTCCCTCGCGCAGGGCCCGGAGCTGGACACGCCGTATGTACCGACTCCCCAGGTCGTGGTGGACAGGATGCTGGATCTCGCGCAGGTCAGATCCGGCGACATGGTGATCGACCTGGGCTCGGGCGATGGCCGCATCATGATCACCGCGGCGCAGAAATACGGCGCGCGCGGCTTCGGTGTCGATATCGATCCGAGGCTGGTCAAGCTTTCCAATGAAGAGGCAAGGCGCGCCGGGCTCGCCGACCGGGTGAAATTCCTGCAGCAGGACTTGTTCAGGACCGATATCCGCGAAGCGGACGTGCTGACGCTGTACCTGCTGCCCGACGTGAACCTCGCATTGCGCCCGAAGATCCTTGCCGAACTCAGGCCCGGAACGCGGGTGGTCTCGCACGATTACGGCATGCGCGAGTGGCGGCCGGACGCCGAGGAGACTCTCGCCGCGCCGGACAAGCGCGTCGGCGCGCACAAGGAAAGCACGGTCTATCTCTGGATCGTTCCGGCGCAGGTCGAGGGCGAGTGGCGGCTGGAGATCAAGTCGGGCGGCGGGTTGCGGCGAATGCGGCTTGATCTCCGGCAGCGGTTTCAGATTCTGTCCGGGTCTGTCAACCTGCCCAGGCATGGCGGCGTGCCGCTTTCTGAGGGCAGGCTGCGCGGCAATGAGCTGCGTTTTTCGCTGCCGGGCGGCGTGATCGCCAGCGATCCGGTCGAGCTGGTGGGGCGCGTGGCGGGTAATTCCCTGAGCGGGAGCGTCAGGCGCGGGGAGCGCGAGATCGGCGATTGGAGCGCGCGCCGGCGCGGTTAGATGCCCGTGGCAAACAGCAATCCGTCCTGCCGCCTGACTGCCCCCGCGCGCTCGAGATCAACCACGATCCAGTCGGCGAACGCCGCTGCCGTCATTTCCAGGTAGCGGCGGTTGATCTCGCCGAAGATCGGCACGCGTCCGAGATAGGCAGGCAAGTCGGCGAGCGGCATCGAGCGTTTTTCCAGGAGTGCAAACGAAAGTATCACCTTGGCGGCGTGCCGCGCGAGCCGCGTGATGTCCTGCTCGTAGCCCTCGACACGCCCAAACGCGCGCTCGAGCGCGACATCAATCCCGGTGAACGGCCGGCCGTGGCCCGGGATCACGCAGACAATATCCAGCGCGGCAATCGTTTCCAGCGTCTGCCGGGTTTCCGCGAGGGCGGATTCCCGCCCGAACAGGCGGGGGAAAACCACGCCGAATCCGTTTTCCCACAGCGCGTCGCCCGAGATCAGAATGCGCGCTTCAGGCGCGTAAAACATCGCCGCGTGGGGATCGTGACCCGGTGCAGCCAATACCTGCCAGTCGAATTCACCCATCCCGAGCGCATCACCTGCGCCGAAGGTGTCGTCGTAGCCAAACCGCTCTGCGCGCTGGTCTGCGGGGGACAAGAACAGTGCTTCTTCGTTCCAGTGATCGATGAGCAACGCTTCGCCCTCGGGGATGCTGGTCCTGCAGCGGTATTTCCTGCAGATGGCGGCGTTGCCGCCCATGTGGTCGGAATGGCAGTGCGTGTTTACCAGGCGCGCAAGCGCCTTTCCGCCGAGCGCCTGCTCGAGCAGCGCGAGGGTCTGCGGTACATGTGCCCCGTAGCCGGAATCCACGAGCGTCGCGCCTTGCGCGCCACGCAGCAGGATGTTGTTGCAGGACAGCCAGCCGCGCTCGATGACCTGGATGCCTGCGGGCAAGTTTGAATTCGGAACCTCCCCTGTGACGAATCCAGTCTTACCGGATAGGCTCATCCCGCGCTTTCCGATTCAAACTCGATCAATTCTTCACCTTCGTTCACCTGCTCTCCGACCTTGAAGCGGATCAGCGCGACCGTGCCACGTGTCGGCGCAGTGAGGGTGTGCTCCATTTTCATCGCTTCGAGGATGAGAAGCGGCGCGCCCTTCTCCACCTTGTCGCCGGCTTGGACGAGCAACGCGATGATCTTGCCGGGCATGGGCGCCGCGAGTTCCCCTCCATGAACCTCGGCCTCCAGTTCCTGGAGCAGCGGATCGTGCAGCTCCAGCGTGTGGTGCTCGCCCGGCAGAAATACGTCGAGGCAGTGGCCCGAGCGGACCACGCGCCCGGAAATTTCGGCGCCGTCGAGTTGCGCGAGCAGCCTGCCGTCCGCTTGCCGGTGTCCCGTCAGGGAACGGCGCCTGCCGCCGAGTATCAGCTCGTAGCCGGCGCCGCGGCGGCGCACGGTGACCGCGTGCGGGTGTCCGCCTGCGCGAAAGACCATCACATGGTGATTGTCCTGGCTGAGGCGCCAGTTGTCGGTGCGGCTCCACGGAGAATACGGCTCTGAAGAGCTCAGCGCGAGCCTGCTTGACTCGTCGGCCAGACGAAACAATGCCGCCAGGACGGCGAGCGCCAGCACGCCCTCGCCGGGGGGGTCGGGCGGCGCAAGCAGCTCCTCGCGATGGCGCTCGATGAAGCCGGTGTCGAGCTCGGCCTGGACAAATGCCCGGCTCTGCACGATCCGTAGAAGAAAACCGATGTTGGTGGCGAGGCCCGCCACCTCGAATTCGCCGAGTGCCGAGCGCATGCGCGCCAGCGCCGCGGCGCGGTCGCGGTCCCGCACGATCAGCTTGGCGATCAAGGGATCGTATTGCGTGCCGATCTCGTCGCCGGGCCGCACTCCGGTTT
>JBGPLD010000285.1:0-3180 GCA_041486325.1 Gammaproteobacteria bacterium | reverse complement strand
TTTATCAATCGAACTTCCGGATCCCGGGGCCAGCCTGACCCACCTCCAGAATTTGCGGTGCCGGTATGTTAGCTCGAATACCCCGTGAGGGTCACGCTCGCCATGCCACATTGATTGACCGCGTACCGGCGTCTCGCACGCGCGAAGAAAACGAAATGCGAGGTTGTTCAGCGGCGGGTTCGCGCCATCCAGCCAAAGCGTCTTTCGCCCATCTCGAACACGACCTGCGTAATCAGGGCGAGCGCGGCAGCCGGAATTGCGCCGGCGAGCAGAGTGACGCTGTCGTTCAGCGCCAGGCCCGAGGCGATGCGCTCGCCGTAGCCGCCTGCGCCTATGAACGCCGCAATGGTGGCGGTGCCGACGTTGATGACCGCGGAAGTCTTGATGCCGGCGAGGATAGCGGGCAGCGCGAGCGGCACTTCGACGAGCCACAACCGGTCGCGCGGCGCAAGGCCCAGCGCCAGCGCCGCCTGCCGCATGCCGGAGCTGATCCCGGTGAGGCCCGCGTGGGTGTTGCGCACGATCGGAAGCAGCGCGTACAGAAACAGCGCGATCAGCGCCGGCCACGTGCCGATCGTGCCCGTCAGCGCGATGAGAAACGCGAAGAGCGCAAGCGACGGTATCGTCTGGATCACGCCGACCGCGCCGAGAATGAGCTGCGCCACCTTCGGCAGCTTCGCCGCCGCGACGCCCAAAGGCGCGCCGAGCGCGATGCTTGCTGCGAGCGAGACGAACACGAGCAGCAGATGTTCGCCCGTGAGGCGCCAAAAATCCGGGCCGAACAGCGCGCCGAGAAAATTCCGCCGCGCGGCGCGCTGCGGCTCGCCTTCGGCGCCGATGAGCGCAGCCGCCTCCGCGAAGCTCCGCCCTTGCAGCTCGGCCGCGGCGTTCATGCGGATCATGCGGCGCTCGTCGATGCGCCCCTCGAGTCCCTGCATCTCCCGCCAGGCTTCGGGAAACCGCTGCGGCAGGTCGAGGCGATAGAGCAGCACCGCATCGTAGCGCGGAAAGAAATGGCGGTCGTCGTCGATCACGCGCAGGCCGAAGCGCTCGATCTTGGCGTCGGTCGAGTAGATGTCCATGACATCGATCTTGCCTGTGGCGATCGCCTCGTAAGCCAGGCCGTGATCCAGCCCCGGCGGCGTCGCGTAAGGCAGGCCGTACGCGTCTTTCAGTCCCGGCCAGCCGTCCTCCCGGCCTATGAATTCCTGCGACAGGCCGAGCTTGAGTCCGGGGTGCTTGGCGAGATCCGAGAGCGTGCGGATCCCGCGCGCCTGCGCGCGGTCGACGCGCATGGCGAGCGCGTAGGTGTTGTTGAAGCCGAGCCGGACAGCAACGCCGAGGCCCTGCGGCGCAAGGGCGCGACCGAGTTGATCGAGACCCGGGTTACCTTCGAGCTTGAGGATCTCCCTCGCGAGCGTGCCGGTGTATTCGGGATAGATGTCGATAGCGCCTGCTTTCAGCGCGGCAAACAAGATGCCGGTGTTTCCGAGACCCGGCCTGTGCTCGACCGCCGCCTTGCCCTGCACCGCCTGGCGCAACACTTCGCCCAGAATGTAGGACTCGGTAAATCGTTTGGAGCCGATGCGCAGCGTATCGGCGAACGCCCCCGATCCAAAATGAGGCGCGACGAGCAGAACGAGGAGTGCGAGCCAGGGCTTCATTGCACCACGGCCGGCGAGATTTCGCCGAGGAACTGCAGCGCCGCAAGCTTCGCATACAGACCCTGCTCGCGCACGAGATCCGCGTGCGTACCGGTCGCGATGGCACGGCCCTGGTCCATGACGACGATGCGATCGGCGTTCTTCACCGTGGCGAGGCGGTGCGCGACGACCAGCGTGGTGCGGCCCTGCATCAGGTGCGCGAGCGCCTTCTGCACATAGTTTTCACTTTCGGCATCCAGGGAACTCGTCGCCTCGTCGAGCAACAGCACCGCGCGGTTGGCGAGCAGCGCGCGGGCGATCGACAGACGCTGGCGCTGACCGCCCGAGAGGCGCACGCCGCGCTCGCCAAGAAAACTGTTCATACCTTCGGGCAAGCGCTCGATGAATTCGGTCGCGTAGGCCGCTTCGCATGCGGAGAGAACTTCCGCGTCGCTCGCCTCGGGCCGGCCGTAGCGCACATTTTCGGCGACGCTCGCGGCGAAGATCACCGGGTCCTGCGGCACCAGCGCAATGCGCTTGCGCACCGCCTTGGGATCGGCGTTCTTCAGCTCGACGCCGTCGAGCGTGATTGCTCCGCCGCCCGGATCGTAATAGCGAAGCAGCAGCTGGAACACCGTGGACTTTCCAGCGCCGGAGGGCCCCACCAGCGCGACCTTCTCGCCGCGCGACACGACCAGTGAGAAATCCGCGAGCGCGGCGGCGTCCGGCCGCGACGGATAGTGGAAGGTGACGCGCTCGAAGCGCAGCTCGCCGCGCGAAGGTTCGGGTAAAGCCTGCGGCTTTTCCGGCGCGCGGATCGAAGCTTCGGTCGCGAGCAGCTCCATCAGGCGCTCGGTCGCGCCCGCGGCGCGCTGCAAAACGCCAACGACCTCGGATATCGCGCCCACCGCGCCGGCGACGAGCACGGCGTAGAACACAAAGGCCGAGAGCTCCCCCGCGCTGATGCGCCCGGCGAGCACGTCGTGCCCGCCGATCCAGAGGATGACGCCGACCGCGCCGAATGCGAGCAGCATCACCAGCGCGATCATGAGCGCTCTCTGGCCGATGCGCCTCACCGCGGTGGCGAAGGTCTGCTCCACGCGCGCACCGAACTGCTCGCGGTCTCTCGCTTCGTGGACGTAGGACTGCACCGTGCGGATCTCGTGCAGGGCCTCGTCGATATAGGCGCTCACGTCGGCGACCCGGTCCTGGCTGGCGCGCGAGAGTTTTCTTACGCGCCGGCCGAACAGAAGGATCGGCGCGATCACCAGCGGCACGCCGAGCACGACGAGCGCCGTGAGCTTGGGGCTGGTGATCGCCAGCATCACCAGCGCGCCGAGCATGATCAGGATGTTGCGCAACGCGAACGAAGCCGAGGAGCCGATCACGATTTCCAGCAGCGCGGTGTCGCTGGTGAGGCGCGATATCGCCTCGCCGGTGCGCATGGTCTCGAAGAATCCGGGAGACTGTTCCAGCAGGTGCCCGAACGCCGCGCGGCGGATGTCGGCCGAGACGCGCTCGCCGATCCACGACACAG
>JBGPLD010000284.1:0-3183 GCA_041486325.1 Gammaproteobacteria bacterium | reverse complement strand
CCCGGCAAACCCCGTGAAATCGTGATTGATGAGCGATCGATACAGCGCGTGGTGCGGATAGCGCGTCTGGATCAGCACCTCCCCGGGAAGTTTCGCGCGCCCCGAGCGTCCCGCAACCTGCTGCAATTGGGCAAAGGTTCGCTCGCTCGCGCGGTAGTCGCCGGAAAACAGGCCGCTGTCGGCGCCGAGCACCCCGACCAGGGTCAGGCGCTCGAAGTGATGGCCCTTGGCGAGAATCTGCGTGCCGACGAGGATATCGGCGCGAGCGGCGCGTTGCAGAAGGTCTTTGAGCTTTCCCCGCCCGCGCGCGGCGTCGCTGTCTATGCGCAGGACGTTCGCTCCTGGAAAACGCTCGGCGAGCGCGGTCTCAATGCGCTGGGTGCCGCGCCCGAATGCCTGCAGATCCGTATTGCCGCATTGGGGACAGGTGCGCGGTATGGGCACGGCGAGGCCGCAGTGATGGCAGCGCAGCAGCTTCTCCCCGAGGTGCACGACCAGATGCGCCGAGCAGCGCCGGCAGCCGCTGACCCAGTCGCAAGCCGGGCAGGCGAGCACCGGGGCGTAACCGCGGCGATTGAGAAAGACAAGCGCTTGCTCGCCGCGCGCCAATCGCGCGGCGAGCGCATCGGCGAGCCGTGAGGCAATGCCGTCACGCGGGGTTTCGTTGCGCGTATCGATCAGGCGTATTACCGGCAGCGCGGCTTCTTCGATCGCGCGGCGCGTGAGCCGGGAAAGCGCGTATTTTCCAGACTGGGCGTGGTGAAAGGATTCCAGCGACGGCGTTGCCGAGCAAAGCACCACCGGCACTCCTGCGCTGCGAGCCCGAACGATGGCAACATCGCGCGCCGAGTAGCGCAAGCCTTCCTGCTGCTTGAACGACGCGTCCTGCTCTTCGTCCACGACAATCACGCCCAGCCGCGGGAGCGGCGCAAACGCCGCAAGCCGCGTGCCGAGTACGATATCCGCGCGGCCGGACTGGGCGTCCAGCCAGCCGCGAGTCCGCGCAAGCTCCGCCATGGCGCTGGTCTGGATCGCGATATGGGCCCCGGGAAAGCGCGCGCGGAACGCGGTTTCAAGCGCCGGGGTGAGTGCGATTTCCGGCACCAGCACCAGGGCCTGCCTGCCCCTCTCGAGGACTTGCGCGATCAGACACAGATACACCTCGGTCTTGCCGCTTCCGGTGATGCCGTAAAGAAGGCGTACGCCGAATCCTGACAAGCCGCCGCGCATCGCCTCGAATGTTTGCTGCTGCTCGGGCGTCAAAGTGTGCGCGGATACGAAGCGAGGCGCGGTCCGCGGCGCCTCGGCGGCCGTGACCCAGCCCGATTCGATGCACGGCCTGAGGAGTGCGGATGCGCCTGCGCCATGCGCGGAAAGCTCCACCATGGACGCCGGCCCGCTTGCAAGCCGACCGAGAAGCGCACGCCGTCGCTTCTGGCGTGCAGACAATTCCGCAAGTGCGTCTTTTCCGGCGGGGGTCAGCACGTAGACGACCGGAGCATCCGGAATCGGCTTCGCGGTGCGCAGCCGCGGCGGCAACGCCGCCATCACCACCTGTCCCAGCGGGTAGTGGTAATAGCCGGCGCAGAATTCGGCCAGCGCCAGCCACTCGCTCGCAAGCGGCGGCATGTCGCGGAGAATTTTTTCCGCCGCCCGCAAGCGGTGGTCGGATATTGCGGATTTCGCGGCAACTTCGACAATCACGCCGACGACGCGCTTTTTTCCGAACGGCACCAGCACGCGACGGCCGATATCGTCGCGCGTGGCGCCGTTTGCGCGGTAATCGAACAGCTTCGGCAGCGGCACATCGAGCGCGACGCGCAGGATGCTCGTCATGAGCTCTTCGCTTGCATCGGCGCGTTACTCAAGTGACACCTTTCAAAGCGCAGCTAAGGGACTTGTTGGAATGGCGTTTTCCGTGTTTCTCACAGATTGTGTGAGTAACTGTGTGGATAACGCGGTAATGCAACTGTAACTCGTCCTTCTGCAAGGAAATTTTCGCTATGCCTAATTAGAGAGCGCAGTGAAATTTTCCGCAAATACAGTGGCTTGTAAACCGCATGGATAGGTACCCCTGAAAGTCCGCGCCAGACGCGGGGTTTCAGCCGGTGCTGTGTATAAGTCGCGTAGGCACGCGGGTTTGCGGGAAGGCGCTTTTTGCTTCTAGAGATGAAATTTCGGGCTCGATTCACGTACTGCTGATATCAGTGCGGTCACGTTTTCAGGTGGCGTGAATCGCGAGATTCCGTGCCCGAGGTTGAACACGTGGCCGGAACCTCTGCCGAAGGACTCCAGAACATTCGCCACTTCTTGCGCAATGACACCGGGCGAAGAAAACAGCGCCATCGGGTCGAGATTTCCCTGCAACGCCGCTTTGCCTCCGATGCGCCGGCGCGCGTCGCCCAGATCTATGCTCCAGTCCAGGCCTACGCAATCGCAACCGGACGCGGCGATTTCCTCCAGCCACGGTCCGCCGCCCTTGGTGAAAACAATGCTGGGCACGCGCTCACCCTCGTGCTCGCGCGTGAGCAGCGACAGCACCTGCGCGATGTAGGCGAGCGAAAACTTGCGATAAGCCTGTGCCGAAAGGCTGCCGCCCCAGGTGTCGAAAATCATCACCGCCTGCGCTCCGGCCTCGATTTGCGCATTGAGCAGCGCCGCCACGGCCTGGGCATTGACCTCGAGCAAGCGATGCAGCAGTTCCGGACGCTGGTAGAGCATGGTCTTGATGGTGCGAAACTCTTCGCTCGGCCCGCCTTCGACCATGTAGCAGGCGAGCGTGTAGGGGCTGCCGGCAAACCCGATGAGCGGGACGCGACCGCCCAGCGCGCGGCGGACTTCGGCCGCCGCGTCGGTGACATAGCGCAGTTCCCCGCCTGGGTCGGGTGCGGTCAGCCTGCCGATCGAATCTTCGTCGCGCAGCGGCCGCTCGAAACGCGGCCCTTCGCCCTCGGCGAAGTACAGTCCCAGCCCCATGGCATCGGGGATGGTGAGGATGTCGGAAAAAAGGATCGCCGCGTCCAGACGGAACCGCTCGAGCGGCTGCAGCGTCACTTCGGTCGCGAGCGACGGCGTCTTGCACAGCGCCAGGAAGCTGCCGGCGCGCCGGCGCGTTTCGTTGTACTCCGGAAGGTAGCGTCCCGCCTGGCGCATCAGCCACACCGGCGTGTAGGGCGTGGGCTG
>JBGPLD010000283.1:0-3186 GCA_041486325.1 Gammaproteobacteria bacterium | reverse complement strand
GTGAAATACGGATCGCCGTCGGTCAGCTTGCTCCATACGAAGACCATCGCCGTGCACGGCGCCGCGGCGAGCAGGATCAGCCCGGCGATGTAGCTGTCGTGCTGGCCGGCAGGCAGATAAGAGGCAAAGACGTGGCGTATGAACAACCACCCGAGGAACGCCATCGAGAACGGCTTCACGGCCCAGTTCACGAAGAGCGTGACGCCGATTCCCCTCCAGTGCGACTTCACCTGACCGAGCGCGCCGAAGTCGATCTTGACGAGCATCGGGACGATCATCACCCAGATGAGCAGGCCCACCGGGATGTTGACCCGCGCGAGCTCCATCCGCCCGATCGCCTGGAACGCTCCGGGGAAGAATTGTCCCAGGGCGATGCCGCTCATGATGCAAAGCGCGACCCATACGGTCAGATAACGCTCGAAGAAGCCCATGCGCTTGCGGGCGCCTGGCGTGGCTGCGGATTCCAGTGTCGCGCTCATTGCTTCATGGGTTCTCTTGACGTCCGCCGATATTATCATTATTCTGGAAACGTGGAAATGTCACAGATCATCGATGCGCTGAGTGCGCTGGCGCAGGCGACCCGTCTCGCCGTCTACCGGCTGCTCGTCGAGAGCGGACCCGAAGGATTGCCGGCCGGCGCGATCGGCGAAAAACTGGACCTGCCACCTCCAACGCTTTCTTTCCACCTCGCGCATCTGGCGCGCGCCGGTCTGGTGCGCGGACGGCAGGAGGGACGCTTCGTCTTCTATTCGGCGGATTTCGAGAACATGAACCGGCTCGTCGGTTATCTCACCGAGAACTGCTGCGGGGGAGCCTCCTGCGCGCCGGCCCAGCGTCAACCCTCAGCGATGAAAGGAAGGAGCCGTGAAGCGATTACACGTGCACGTCGCCGTGCCTGACCGGCAAGCTTCCGCGTGAGCGCGGCGATGCGATCGTTCAATGTTCTTTTTCTTTGCACCGGGAACTCCGCGAGATCGGTGCTTGCAGAAGCCTACCTTAACGCGAAAGGGCGGGACCGCTTCGTCGCCCATAGCGCCGGGAGCCATCCGACCGGGAAGATCAACCCCTTCGTCATGGAGCTTCTGCAAAGGAACCGGATCGATACCTCCGGCCTGCGCTCGAAAAGCTGGAATGAATTCGCGGCGGCAGGCGCGCCCCCGCTCGATTTCGTCATCACCGTCTGCGACAACGCGGCCGGCGAAACCTGTCCTTTCTGGCCCGGGCAGCCGATCACCGCGCATTGGGGCGTGCAGGACCCCGCCGCGGTGCAAGGCACCGACGACGCGAAGCGAAGGGCGTTCCTCAAGGCCTTTACCGAGCTTTCGACGAGAATCAACTACCTGCTCGCGCTTCCGATCGAAAAGCTCGATCGCCTCACGTTGAAAACGAAGCTCGACGATATCGGCAGGAGGACCTCGACGGGAGATCGTGGCGCTCGCACCGCGCAAGGCGCGGACGTCAGCGGGCCGGTATCGTGATGAGAGGTACCTGCGGTGCGATGCCGGTCTCGGCGAGCGAGGAGAAGATCATGAGGAACATCATCAGACGCTTCGAATCGAGATCGCGGTCGTCGATCCAGAACCAGCGATCGCGGTAGCGCACGGCAGCATGGGCATCGGCGGGCCGTTCGCCGCCAGATCGAACGCGCATCAGCAGAGCATCGCGCAACCCCGTCGTGGCGTCCAGGCGCGGTATCGGGGTCGCGCGCCCTTCGACCAGGTCGCGCTCCGGCACTTCGACGCCCGCGGCAAGCTCGGTCAGGATTTCCTGCAGCGAACGCGTGAGCAGCGCGATCTGGTCGCGGTTGCGGTGGAGCGAGCCGAACACGAGCTGTAGCTCGTCCTTGTCGGGATTCAGCCCCAGTGTGTCCTTCAGGAAGCGAATGTCCTTGTCTGCGCCTTCGCCCGCGTTGCGGTTGAAGCCGATGTAGGTCGTGTCCACGCCATCGCGCTTCTCTACGCGTACGCTCAGCGCGCCCGTCTGCTGGAGGCGCCGGATCGCGTCGACCACCTGGGAAAACGTGGGGTCCGCGGCGCGTGCCCGCGGCTGCGAGGTGGAAGAGTTGTACACGCCGTTGATGGCGCGAACCGTCACCCGCAACAGGTAGTCAGCCCGATGGCCGGATTCGATCATGGCGAAAATCGCCTGCGGCGGGATCGGCCGCAGCAGGCTGTTCAAATACCTCTCGCCGGTGATCGGTGTGTAGGAGATCGTCGGCTTGTCGGTATAAGTGCCGCTCGCTCCGAAGGTCCCATTGTTGCCGACCGACGCGTTGGGAAAAAGAGTGGCCGCAAGATTCACCTGACTGGCGAGCTCGTACGAACTGATCACCGACGACACGTCGAGGAACACCGGCGTGTCCAGATAACGCAACTTGACGATGTTCAGCAGCATCTGCTCCTTCCAGGAAGCACCGATGGCGTCGGCGTAGCCGATGCGGTCGCGCTGTACGCTGCCGGCGCCGATCGACTGACAGCCGGCCGCGATCAATGCGGCGGCGAGTACCACGGCAAATCGTAAAGGCAGATACACGTCCGCTCTCCTGATTCCGGGCGCCACGGTCATTGCGCGTTTTCCCCACTTGGGCGACCGCTCACACGGCACATCCTGGCGCAGTGTCGCCGCGCGATGTTGATCTGGATCATATCCAGCGCTCTCGATGCTCCATTCCGGATAGCGCGTTGTGCCAGCACCTCACCCGAGCTTGAACGCCGGCTTGACGGCCAGCTTGATCTGATCGAGGATCAGGGCAAATCCGACGGTGGCAACGAAGACCGCCGCGAGAACGCGCGACGGCAGCGGTTCCATCAAGGTACCGGACAACGCGAGCACGAAGACGATGACGATATCGGCTGCAGATGCCGCAACTACCCACCCGCCCGGCTTTGAAGACCACATATGGCGGCGCTCTCGCAGCACGTATAACAGGCCTTGTGATCCGAATATGAGCGTGACGAACGCGAGCGTTTGAAGCGCTCCCGGGCTGAGCCCCAGCTCGTATTTTCCGAATGCCAGTACTGCCGTCGAGAAACCGAGCTTGCATGCACCGAGAACGATGGCGGCGCCCGTCACACTGCGCATGCGCCACACGCTGGGGGACGGCGAGGGACTCGCGCGGTCGGTGGTGAGCGACATGGCGAGGAAGTCGTTCGTTACCAGCATCAGGACCATCAACACCGGCGTCAT
>JBGPLD010000282.1:0-3191 GCA_041486325.1 Gammaproteobacteria bacterium | reverse complement strand
GGCGTGGTATCGGTGGTGATTCACGTCAACGAGCTGATGCGCAGCCTGTTCGATACGCGGTTTGGCAGCCAATTCGAGCTCGCGATCCACGATCTGGGGCTGGCGGCAGCCGATCGACCAGAGGCCTCTTCGAAGAAAATCCCGCTGGTCGACAGCGTCGGGCCCTCCGGCACGAAGCTGGAGAACCCCGAGGACAGGCTGACCCGGACGGCGATGCTCGATGTCGGCGGACGCAGGTGGCAGCTGAGCTTCAGTTCGCCAAGCCGCACCCAGGGGATCGAGCGGGCCTTGCCGGCCGTGGTGTTGCTGGGCGGCATCGTTACCAGCTTGCTGCTGTTCTGGCTGGTCTGGACGCTCTCGGTGTCGCGTGCGCGTGCGCTTGCGCTCGCCGAGCACGCGAGCGCCGCGAGCGCGGCGGAGATGCTGAAGGAGCAACTGGGCTTCATCCAGCAGCTGATTGAGGCCGTCCCGCAGCCGATCTTCTTCAAGGACGCCGAGGGGTATTACCTCGGCGTCAACACGGCGTGGGAAAAGTTCTTCGGCATCCCGCGCAAGCAGTTCATCGGCAAATCCGTGTTCGAGCTTTTTCCCGACGATCAGGCGCTGGCGGAGAAACATCATGCCAGGGACCAGGAGCTGTTCGGTCGCCCCGGCAGCCAGTCCTACGAGGCGGCGATCGCCGCCGCCGACGGCAATTTACACCACACCATCTATAACAAAGCGACCTTCAACAAGCCTGATGGCAGCGTCGCCGGCCTCATCGGCACGATCACCGATGTGTCCGGGCTGAAGGAGGCGGAAGCGGCGCTGCGCAAGAGCGAAGCACGGTTTCGCCATCTGACCGAGCTGTCTTCGGATTGGTACTGGGAGCAGGACGCCGAATTCCGCTTTACCGAGATATCGTCGAACGTGCGTAGGCTCGGTCTGGGCGCGGACGAGAACATCGGCAAGACGCGTTGGAACACGAAAGGCGTGCGCATGACGGAGGAGGAGCGGCAGGTCCATAAAGACACGCTGATGGCCCATCAGCCCTTCCAGAATTTCGCCTACCAGGTCGACGATGCCAGCGGAAACCCGCACACCATCAGCATAAGCGGCCGGCCGATATTCGATGAGGAGGGCCGCTTCACGGGCTATCGCGGCACCGGCACGGACATCACCGAGCAAAAAAAAGTCGAAGACCAGATCCGGCACATGGCGCACCACGACGCTCTGACGGAATTGCCCAACCGCGTTTTGCTGCACGACCGCATCGGGCAGGCCATTGCGCAGGCACGGCGCAACCGCAGAGTGGCCGCGCTTCTGGTCATCGATCTCGACCGGTTCAAGAATATCAATGATTCGCTCGGGCACCAGGTCGGCGACGGCCTGCTGCGCACGGTTGCCGAGCGGCTGGTCGCGTGCGTCCGGGGCGCCGATACCGTGGCACGCATGGGCGGCGACGAATTCGTCGTGGTGCTGACGGACCTCAAACGGGCCGAAGACGCCGTGCCCATCGCGCAAAAAATACTCGGCGCCCTGCCGCGGCCCGTCGATATCGAAGGCCACGAGCTGCGCGTTACGACCAGCATCGGCATTTGCGCGTATCCCCACAACGGCGAGGATGTTGAAACGCTGTTGCGCAACGCCGACGCTGCGATGTATCACGCCAAGCAGACCGGGCGCAACAACTTCCAGTTCTTCACCCGGCAGATGAACATCGCGGCGAATCAGCGCCTGCTGCTGGAAAAGGACCTGCGCCTCGCCCTGGAACGGGAAGAGTTCACAGTTTTCTACCAGCCCCAGCTCGACCTCAAAACCGGGGGCATCGTCGGATTCGAAGCACTGATACGCTGGCCTCACCCGCAGCGCGGGATGATCACGCCCTCGGACTTCATTCCGGTGGCCGAGGAAACCGGACTAATCAACCCGATCGGGGAGTGGGTGCTGCGCCGGGCCTGCATGCAGGCCCGGATTTGGCAGACCCTGGGTTATCCGCAATTGCAGGTGTCGGTGAATTGTTCGGCCCAGCAGTTCAGGCTGGAGGGGCTGGTGGATATGGTCGCGCGCACCCTTCAGGAAACCGGCCTGCCTGCATCCAGTCTGGAACTGGAATTGACCGAAAGCGTTATCGTTGAACACACGGAACACGTGATTGCGAGATTCAAGGCGCTGGACGCGATGGGGGTCAAGCTGTCGATCGATGACTTCGGTACCGGCTACTCGAGTCTCGGCTACCTGAAACGCTTTCCCATTCACGAGCTGAAGATCGACCAGTCGTTCGTGCGCGACGTCAGCACCGATCCCGATGATGCGGCGATTGTCAGCGCGATTATCACCATGGCGCACGGACTGGGGCTGCAAGTCGTAGCGGAAGGCGTCGAGACCGCCGAGCAGCTGGCGTTCCTGAAAAAAACGGGCTGCGACTGGGCGCAAGGGTATCACTTCAGCAAACCGCTGCCGGCAGAGGAGATTGAGCCGTTATTGCGCAACTGGTCTGCGCAGGCACGACTGGCTCGCGCCTGAGCCACCGCCCTGTTGTATTATTCGGGCTCGTTCCGGGCCCGGATTCGGAAGCCGAAGCAAAGGAAAGCGTTCATGCAGATCGGCGTTCCCGCCGAAAGCCGTCCGGGTGAGACGCGCGTCGCAGCAACCCCCGAGACCGTCAAGAAGCTCGCCGCGGGCGGCCGCCATGCGATTCTGGTGGAGTCGGGCGCGGGCGTCGCCGCGAGCGTTCCCGACAGGGAGTTCGAGGCGGCCGGCGCGAAAATAGTCTCGAGCGCGCGGGATCTTTCCGCCGCGGATATCGTGCTGAAGGTGCGCGGGCCGCAGGACGGGGAGGTCGGCCTGTTCAGGCGCGGTGCAATTCTCATCGGGCTGCTCAATCCGTATGACCGCGCGATCATGGAATCCTATGCGACCGCGGGACTGACCTGCTTCGCCATGGAATGGCTGCCGCGCACCACGCGCGCGCAGGCCATGGACGTGCTTTCCTCGCAGGCGAACATCGGCGGCTACAAGGCGGTGATCCTCGCCGCCGCCGAATACCAGCGCTTCATGCCGATGCTGATGACCGCCGCCGGCACGGTGAAGGCGGCGCGGGTGCTGGTGCTCGGCGCGGGCGTTGCCGGCTTGCAAGCAATCGCGACGGCGAAGCGCCTGGGCGCGGTGATCGAAGCGTCCGACGTGCGGCCCGCGGTGAAGGAACAGAT
>JBGPLD010000281.1:0-3208 GCA_041486325.1 Gammaproteobacteria bacterium | reverse complement strand
TCGGGGTAGTAGAACTCGACGACGTTCGTGGTATGGGTGGGGGAGCGCGGGAGCAGGGTGCTGACCACCAGCACGTGCGGATACCACTCGAGCATCACGTTCGGGTAGTACAGGAACCAGATCGCGCCCTGCTTGGCCTGCTTGCCGTCCAGGTAGCGGGTGAGCGCCTCGTGCCATTTGGCGTAGGCTGGCGTTCCCGGCTTGGTGAACCCGTCCTTCACTCCCACTACCTGCGACGAATAGGCTTCGGCGATGTCCCACTTGAGATCGTCGCAGGTGACAAAGTTGCCCAGTCCCGGATGGTAGGGAATCACGTGGTAGTCCTCGAGGTACACCTCGATGAAGGTCTTCCAGTTCTGCTGCAGTTCCATGACCTCGACGCGGTCGAGCATGTATCCGGAGAAATCGAAGTCACCGGCGCTGGAGAACCGGGCGAGATCTTTCGCCACGTCGCGCTTGCCAGAAAACAGCATTCCGCGCCAGTTCTGCAGTTCGGTCTTGCCGAGATTGAGGCAGGGATTTTCGGGGAAATGCGGCGCGCCGAGGAGCTCGCCCTGCATGTCGTAAGTCCAGCGGTGCAGCGGGCAGACGATGTTCCGCGCATTGCCGCGGCCTTCGAGCAGGATCGACTGGCGGTGACGGCATACGTTGGATAAAAGCTCGACGCCGTTGGCGTTGCGCACCAGCACCTTGCCGTGGTCCATCCAGGCGAGGGTATGGTAGTCGCCGGAATTCGGCACCATCAGCTCGTGTCCGACGTAATGCGGGCCGTTGGCAAACAGCAGTTTCTGCTCCAGCTCGAGCACATGCGGGTCGAAGTACCACGACACCGGTAGCTGCGCAGCGCTCGGGCGCAGGCTCCGCGGACTTGCCAGTTCGGACATATCAGGGCCCGGGCTCCGGGGGCAATTAAAATGCGCGCGATTCTAGACCCTTTCCCCCGCGGGTTCCATAACTTTTTTTTGCCGGAGCCCCCGCGGGATTTGACCGCCCCCGTCGCATAAGCTATTTTCGCCTTTTCCCAGAACGGTGCGCCCCGGCTCGGGCAGCGTGCCGCATCCCGCCATGTCAAAACCCGCCAAAACCGATCCCCCCGCAAGCTTCGAGGCTGCGCTCGCCGAGCTGGAGAAAATCGTCGCCGGCATGGAGGCGGGGAAATTGACACTCGAGCAATCGCTCGCCGCGCACAAGCGCGGCCTGGAACTCGCCCAGTACTGCCAGTCGGTGCTCGCCCGGGCCCGGCAGCAGGTCAAGGTGCTGGAAGAAAACACGCTGAAAAACTTCCCCGGTGCCGACGACGACCAGTGAATTCAGCGCCTGGACGGCGAAAGTCCAGGCCCGGGTCGAAGCCGCGCTCGAGCGTTTCCTTCCCGCAGGCAAGGCTGCCCCGCAGCGGCTGCACGAGGCCATGCGCTACGCGGTGCTGGGCAGGGGCAAGCGGGCACGCCCGCTGCTCGTCTTCGCAGCGGGTGAGCTGGACGGTGCCGATCCGGCGCGGCTCGAGGTGGCGGCCTGCGCGGTCGAATGCATCCATGCCTACTCGCTCGTGCACGACGATCTGCCGTGCATGGACAACGACGTGCTGCGGCGGGGCAAGCCCACTTGCCACGTCGAATTCGACGAGGCCACGGCGCTCCTCGTCGGCGACAGCCTGCAGTCACTCGCGTTTCAATTGCTTGCCGAGCATCGCCTCTCGGACGACGCGGCGATACAAGTGGAAATGGTGAGGATTCTCGCCGTGGCGAGCGGCAGCCACGGCATGGCAGGCGGGCAGGCGATTGACCTCGCCAGTATCGGGCAGACGCTCACGCTGCCCGAGCTCGAACACATGCATATCCACAAGACCGGCGCGCTGATCCGGGCGTCGGTCGCGCTGGGCGCGCGCTGCTCGGGCGCGCTTTCGCCTGAGCAGCTTGCGCGCCTTGATCATTACGCCAAGTGCGTGGGCCTCGCCTTCCAGGTGGTGGACGACGTGCTCGACCGGGAATCCTCGACCGCGACTCTCGGAAAAACAGCCGGCAAGGACGCGGCGAACAACAAACCGACCTACGTATCGGTTCTCGGGAATGCGCGCGCAAAAGCGCTCGCCGAGGAGCTGCGCGCGGAGGCGCAGGCCGCGATTGCGGGAATGGGCGAGCGCGCGCGCCGGCTTTCGGAGCTGGCGGACTTCATCGTGCTGCGAAAATTCTGACGTAATGCCGCATAATTCGCATCCATGAGCGCCATTGGACAGGCAGATCTTCCCGGCGGCCGCGCTGGTTCGACTGGCACCGGATCGCCCGGTGCCGGTTCGTCCGGCGTTGGATCGTCTGGATACGATCCGGGCCGATACGAATTGCTGAAGACAATCGACGATCCGGCCGCGATCCGCAAGCTGGACAGGAAGAGGTTGCAGCAGCTTGCCGACGAATTGCGATCCTATGTGCTGAATTCGGTCAGCCAGACCGGCGGGCACCTGTCGTCCAACCTCGGGACAGTCGAGCTGACTATTTCGCTTCACTACGTATTCAATTCCCCGTACGACCGCATCGTCTGGGACGTGGGGCACCAGACCTACGCGCACAAGATCCTCACCGGCCGCCGCGAGGCGATGAGCCGCCTGCGCATGGCCGGCGGCATATCCGGTTTTCCGCGCCGCGCGGAGAGCGAGTACGACACCTTCGGCACCGCGCATTCGAGCACCTCGATCAGCGCGGCGCTCGGCATGGCGCAGGCGGCGAAGCTCAAAGGCGAAGTGGGTGACAAGCGGCGCCACGTAATAGCCGTCATCGGCGACGGCGCCATGTCGGCCGGCATGGCCTTCGAGGCGATGAACAACGCCGGAGTCATGGACACCGACCTGCTGGTGATTCTCAACGACAACGACATGTCGATCTCGCCCGCGGTGGGCGCGATGAACCGCTATCTCGCGAGGTTGATGTCCGGGCGCTTCTACGCCGCCGCGCGAAAGGCCGGCGAAAAGGTGCTGGCCGGCGTGCCGCCGTTGTGGGAATTGGCGAAGAAGATGGAGGAACACGCCAAGGGCCTGGTCATGCCCTCGACGCTGTTCGAGGAATTCGGTTTCAATTATGTCGGCCCCATCGACGGCCACGACCTCGATTCGCTGATCCCGACGCTGAAGAACATCAAGGCGCTGAAGGGCCCGCAGTTCCTGCACGTCGTGACCAAGAAAGGGCAGGGCTACAAGCTCGCGGAGGCCGACCCGGTG
>JBGPLD010000280.1:0-3212 GCA_041486325.1 Gammaproteobacteria bacterium | reverse complement strand
CCCCGACCTGCTGAAAGTAGGTGAATTGCGTGATTTCCATGCCGTTGAGCCAGACTTCCCAGCCCAGGCCCGACGCGCCGAGCGTCGGCGATTCCCAATCGTCCTCCACGAAGCGGATGTCGTTTTTGCGCGGATCGATGCCGAGCGCCTTCTTCAGCGAGGCGAGATAGAGTTCCTGAATATCGTCGGGCGAAGGTTTCAGCACCACCTGGTATTGGTAGTAGTGTTGCAGGCGATTCGGATTGTCGCCGTAGCGTCCGTCCTTGGGCCGTCGTGAAGGCTGCACATAGGCCGCCTTCCAGGGCTCGGGGCCTATGGCGCGAAGGAAGGTCGCAGTGTGAAACGTTCCTGCACCCATCTCCATGTCGTAAGGCTGCAGCAGCACGCAGCCCTTACCGCCCCAGTAGCTCTGCAGCTTGAGAATCAATTCCTGGAAGGTGAGCATGCGTGCGACAGATTTTACCGGCTTTCGCTCCCTGCACCAACGGCGCGGCGCCTGTAAAACGCAAGCGCGGCGAGGAGGGCGATGCACACGAGCACGATGGGATAGTTGCCGTAGCGGACGTAAGGCGAAGCACCGCCATAACCCCGCACTTCGCCTTGAAGCACCCCTTCGGCGAATTGCGGCAGGCTCGCGACGACCTTGCCGCGCGGGTCGACGATCGCGGTGACGCCGGTGTTGGTTGCGCGCAGCATGGTGCGGCCGGTCTCCATCGCGCGCACGCGCGACATCTGAAGGTGCTGGGCCGGCGCAAGCGAATCGCCGAACCAGGCGACATTCGAGACATTGACGAGCAGCGTCGCCTGCGGCAATTGGCGGATGATCTCCTCGCCAAACGCATCCTCGTAGCAGATGTCGGGCGCGACGAGCTGGCCGGCGAGCGCGAGGGGCTTCGGATTCTGTGGACCGGGCGAAAAATCGGAAAGCGGGATCGAGAGCACCTTCACGATCCAGCCGAAACCCGGCGGCACGAATTCGCCGAAGGGGACCAGGTGCGACTTGTCGTAACGCTGCGTCGGCGAAGCGCCCATGCTCACCACGCTGTTGAAAAAACGTCCTTCGCCGTCTCGAGCTGGGACGCCGATAACGAGGTCGGCGCCTCGATCGCTCGCGATCCGCGCGATTTCCTGCAGGTAGCGCGGGTCGACCGCATCGAGAAAGCGCGGAATAGCCGTCTCGGGCAGCACGATGAACTGCGCGTCGGCGCCGGCGATCAGGCGCCGGTAGGTGGCGAGCGTCGCCGCGTAGCGCTCCGCCTGGAACTTGAGGTCCTGCGGC
This sequence comes from Gammaproteobacteria bacterium, assembly GCA_041486325.1. Taxonomy (GTDB): domain Bacteria; phylum Pseudomonadota; class Gammaproteobacteria; order Burkholderiales; family SG8-39; genus VBDM01. Next base: position 1,933 of record JBGPLD010000280.1, on the reverse strand, counting down.
ACGTTTCCCTGGAGCAGCGCCACCCGGACGGAATTGCCGAGCGGCGAGGTCCATGAAATCAGCTGCAGCAGGTAGCCGAAACCCAGCACCAGCGCGAACGCCGCCGCGCTCGCGATGCGCGCGCGCCCGGACCCCGAAAGCGCGAGACACAACAGCCCCGCGCAGAACGCGGTCATGAACGACATGCCGAATACACCCAGCACGGGCGCAAAGCCGGCGAGCGGCGTGTCGGTCTGGGAGTAGCCGACGCTGAGCCAGGGAAAGCCGGTGAAGAGCCAGCCGCGCAGCCATTCGGACAGCGTCCACAGCGCCGGGAACGCGATCAGGGCGGAAACGCGGCGGTCTTGCCGCAGGCGCGCGAAGCACCAGCCGGCCGCAGCGGGATAGAGCGCGAGGACGGCGCAGAAGAGCAGGGTCGCGAGCGCCGCGACCGGTGCCGGCATGAAGCCGAAATCGTGCAGGCTGACGTAGACCCAGGACACTCCTGCGCCGAAAAGTCCGGCGCCGAAGGCAAAGCCGGTACGGAAAGCGCCGCGCGGATTTTCCGCGCGCTGCCACAACAGCATCAGCCCAGCGAGCGTCACGAAAGGGAGCGGGAAAACCGCTAGCGGCGCGTAGCCGGCGACGGTCAGGGCGCCGGCCGCGAAGGCGAGGGCGGGAGCGGCGCGAGGCGAGGCGAGGACGGGTTTCAAGTCCTGCCCGGCAATCGCTGCACTTGCAGGGTGTGCAGCCGCCGGCTGTCGGCGCGCAGCACCTGAATGCGCAGCCTGCCGATCGTGATCGCCTCGCCGCGCTTCGGGAGCCGCCCGAAGCGGTGAAGCACGAGGCCGCCCACGGTGTCAAAATCCGCGTCCGTAAACTCGGTGCCGAAGGCTTCGTTGAAGGCGGCGATCTCGGTCTGCGCCTTGACCCGGTAGTGCCCGCCCTGCTCGCGCACGATATTGTCCTCGGACTCGTCGAAGTCGTACTCGTCCTCGATGTCGCCGACGATCTGCTCGAGCACGTCCTCGATGGTCACGAGGCCCGCCACGCCGCCGTACTCGTCGACGATGATCGCCATGTGGTTGCGGTTGGCGCGGAACTCGCGCAGGAGCACGTTCAGGCGCTTCGATTCAGGCACGAACACCGCGGGCCTGAGCATGTCGCGCACGTTGAATTTCTCCTCGCCGGCGTAGTAGCGCAGCAGGTCCTTGGCGAGCAGGATGCCGATCACGTCGTCGCGGTTCTGGTCGATGACCGGAAAGCGCGAATGCGCGGTGGCGATGACGTGCGGGATGAACTTGTCCGGGGTCTCGTTGACATCGATTACGTCCATCTGCGTACGCGGCACCATGATGTTGCGCACCGGCACCTCCGAGACCTGCAGCACGCCCTCGATCATGGACAAGGCATCGCCCTCGAGCAGGTTGCGCTCGAACGCCGAGTGCAGCAGCCTCACCAGTTGCTCGCGGTCCCCGGGCTCGCGCCGGAGCCGCGCCGACAGCCGCTTCAGCAGGGAAGGTTTGGTAGTCTCGTTCATGGCGCGTCGCCGGGGGTTCGGGATTTCGGTCGCGCCCTTGCCCCTCGCCCCTGGATTCCGGTTGCTTCGTAGGGATCAGGATAACCGAGTTTGATCACCAGCCTCGTTTCCAGCGCTTCCATGCGCGCAGCGTCGCGCGGCCTGTCGTGCTCGTGGCCCTGCAGATGCAGCAGGCCATGCAAAAGCAAATGGGCGAAATGCGCTTCGATCGATTTGCCCTGCGCGCGCGCCTCGCGCCGAATCACCGGCGCGCACAGAACGATGTCGCCCCGCAGCGTGCCGCGCGATGTGCCGTAGGGAAAACTCAGGACGTTGGTGGCATGATCGCGGCCGCGATAGCGTCGGTTCAGCCGCCGCGCCTCCGCCGTTCCCACGATGCGCACGGTAATTTCACCCGGCTGGGCGAGCGCCGCT
>JBGPLD010000279.1:0-3213 GCA_041486325.1 Gammaproteobacteria bacterium | reverse complement strand
GAGAAGTCACGCCGTCCCAGCGCACCTCGTTGGTGTAGGTGAGCCCGCCGCGGATGAAATGGGTGTGCGCATCGTTGAGCCCGGGAATGACCGTGCGTCCGCCCATGTCGATGACCGCGGTGGCGGGGCCTTTCAGATGCTGGAGGTCGGCGTCCGATCCCGCGGCAATGATGCTGTCGCCCTTGATGGCGAGTGCCGAGACGATAGTGTTGCGCCGGTTCATGGTGGCGATGCGCCCGTTGACGAGCAGCGTATCGGCCGGGCCGCTCTCGGTCGCAACCATGCCGGCGCAACCTCCAAGCACTGACAGGCTCATCAACCCCGCGCCCGCCGCCAGCGAGTCCTTGAGGAATTCGCGCCGGCCGCTGTCCTCAGGCGGGCTGCTGTCGCGCGGCAGGTGGAACAGGTGATCGCAATTCAGGTGATTGCACTTCATGCCCCCTCCTTTGTGCCGGCCGCGGTTGTCACGCGGCGTGCTTTGGCTTGGCTGCGGACTTCGCCCAGTATCCGGACGACGCTTTGGTCTCGACAAGCGCATCGGCGCTCTCGAATCCGGGCGCCATCGACGCCGCGGTTCCCGCGAGCACCTGGTGGTGCTCGATGTCGAGCAGCCGCAGCCAGCTCTGCTGCCCCATGGTGAGCGCGATGAAGCAGCCCATCTCGACCAGCTCGGGCTCGCTGAAGTGCCTGCGCAAGCGTTCCCAGAAAGCATCGTCGGTGTTCAGGCGCCAGGTGATGGCCTCGGCATAGGCGAGCGCCGCCTTCTGGCGCTCGCTGTAATTGACCGACTTCTCGAAGTTCAGCAGATCCTTCACCTGTTCCTCGACCACGCCGCTCGCGGCGGCCTTGATCGAGCGCTGGTTGCCGCAATACTCGCACTGGACCGTGCGCGATACGTAGAGGCGGCACAGCTCCTTGATGGCGTGATCGCACACCCCGTTCCTGAAAATGTCGCGCCAGGAATTGGCAAACGCCCAGAAGCAGGCGGGCACGTGGGCGCGCACCGCCGAACTCTCGGGCCGCGGAGTGCCCTCGCGCCGGCAGCGCTCCATTTCCTTGCGCATATCCGCGTCCATCTTTTCGGGCGCGACGTAGCTGATTCTCGGTTTCGCCATGATGCCTCCTGGCTGCGAGCCGGTGGTGCCGCTCACTGCGGCTTGATGCCTGCCGCCTTGATGACGCGCGCGTAGACGTCGATTTCGCTGCGCACGAAACGGGCGAACTCCTCGGGCGACATGTCCATCGTGTCGTTGCCGAGGTTGGACAGCCTTTCGCGCACGCCCGGATCGGCGAGCGCCTTGCGCGTGTCGGCGGAAATCTTAGCGACGATATTGGCCGGCGTGCCTGCGGGCGCCCAGACGCCGAACCACAAGGGCGCATCCGCCCCCGGGACCCCCGCTTCGCCTGTGGTCGGAACGTCCGGAAGCTGCCCGTTGCGCTTGGGTGTGCTGACGGCGAGCGCCCGCACCCTGCCGCCCTTGAGGTGCGGTATCGCCGCCGAAATCGGCGCCCAGTAGCAATCCACCGAACCGCTCAACATCGCCTGGATCACTTCAGGCGTGCCCTTGAACGGAATCTGCGTCACGTTGATTTTCGCCGCGTCGACGAACTTTTCGGTGTTGAGGTGCGTACCGCTCCCGATGCCGGCGTGGCCCCAGTTGATCGAACCCGGCTTGGCCTTCGCCGCATTTACGAGGTCCATCACGTTCTTGTAGGGCGACCCTGCGTTCACGACGAGGACATTCGGCTGCGAGGTGAGCGGCACGACGTCGACGAAATCCTTCGTCGTCTCGTACGGCAGCTTGGCATAAATCGCGGGGTTCACCGAATGCGCATTGGAATTGATGAGGAGCATGTAGCCGTCCGGCGCAGCCTTCGCGACAACGTTCGACCCGATCGATCCCCCGGCGCCGGAGCGGTTCTCGAGCACGACCGGTTGCCCCCAGATTTCGGAAACCTTTTGCATCACGATGCGTCCGACAATGTCGGTCGAGCTGCCGGGCGTAAAGGAAATGATCACGTGCACCGGCTTGTTCGGGTAGTCCTGCGCCGACGCCTGGGACGCGGCTGCAGCCAGCACCATTGCGGCAATGCCAACTATGTTTTTCATCTGAATCTCCTTTGTGAAAGATTATTGAGACAGTCCGTCGCCGACCTTTTTGTTTTCCGGTTTCAGCTCGATCCCCGACGCCTTCGCCTGCTGCAAGAGCAAGGTCGAAAAGTCCTCCTCGGACATGCCGGCGCCCATCATCGCTTGGATCAGATCGCGGGTCATCGAGGCGAGCGGCATGGGCACTTCGAATTTGCGCCCGGCTTCCAATCCCAAGTCCATATCCTTGCGCAACAGGTACGGTGTAAAGGTCACATGGAAATCGAGATTGACGAAGGCCGGCGCCTTGTAGCGCGTGAAGGTCGAGCCCATCACGCTCTTGTTGAGAAAATCGAGGAACGCGTGGCGCGGCACGCCCGCCTTTTGCGCCAGAACCGTGATCTCCGCCATGCACTGCGTCACCACGCCGAGCATCACGTTGTGGCAGATCTTGACGATGCGCGCGAGCTCGCCTTCGCCGACGTAGGACGACCCCTGCCCCATCATATCCAGGTACGGCGCGCAAATTTCGTACGCCGCCTTCGGGCCTGACGCCACGAACGTAAGCCTGCCCGCCTTGATCACCTTGGCGTTGCCGCTCACCGGCGCGGCGAGCAACTGCGTCCCGTGAGGCGCAAGGATCTTCCGCAGCTCGGCCGAGCTCTCGAGCGAGATTGAAGAGCACTCCACCACGGTGCCCGGCGCGCCGGTCCTGCCCTGCGCCTTCGAGAGCAGCCCGTGCGGGCCGGCGATCACCTGCTTCACGTCGTCCCAGGTGGACACCATGCAGAACACGATTTCGCAGCCGGCCAGTTCCGGCAAGCTTCCCGCGATCTTCGCGCCGTCCTTCGCGAGCGGCTCGGCCTTCTCGCGCGTGCGGTTCCACACCGTGATATCGCAGCCTGCCGTCGCCAGCCTCCGGGCCATCTCGAAGCCCATGCGCCCGGTGCCTATCCATCCGAGCTTGGCCCTGTTCGTCTTTGCGGCAGTCAACTCAATTCTCCTTCTGATCTTATTTCGGCGCGGTCTCGATCACCGCCAGCACCGTTCCCACCGGCACCGTGGTGCCCGGCTCGACCAGAATCGCCTTCAGCACGCCGCTTGCGATCGACGGAATCTCCGTC
>JBGPLD010000278.1:0-3223 GCA_041486325.1 Gammaproteobacteria bacterium | reverse complement strand
GTTGCCGACGATTTACAGCTATATCACGCCGAAGCGTTTGATAACGCCCGAGGAGACTGACGAACATCTCGGGGAGAAATCATGAGCTTTCGATCCTCTGCGATGCTTCTCGTGATTGCATTCGCAACGGGGTCGCTTGCCTGGGCGCAGGACCCGGGTGCAGCCCTTCCCGAACGCCTGACGCTGCCAGTCCTGCTGCGTCTCGTCGCAGAGCGCAGTCCCAGGCTCGCTGTCGAACAGGTGGCGATTGACACCGCCGAGGCGGAACGAATCACCGCCGGCGCGCTGCCCAACCCCACGGTCTCCTACGGACGTTTCACTCCATCTGGTGGAGGGCGAACCATGTTCGAGGGCAGCAACCAGCAGCAGACGACTCTGGATTTGCCGTTGCTGATTGGCGGCCAGCGCGGCGCGCGGATCGAAGCCGCCGAGCAGGGATTGCTGGCGGCCCGCGCCCGCGTCGGTCTGGCCGGGAACGATCTGGCACTGCGCGCCGCCGACCTGTTCGTCGGATTGCAGGCTGCGCAGGAAAAGGCTGCGATGCTCGACGATTCGGCCGCCGAAATAAAGCGCGTTGTCGAGATCGTCTCCGGACGACTGAACAGCGGCGCGGCAAGCCGCTATGATCTTACGCGGGTCGAGGTCGAACTCGCCGGGATGAATGCGCGGCTTGCAGATGCGCGCGCCGAATCGGCCGACAAATCGGCCGGTTTGGCGGCGCTGCTTGGGGCGCCGGGCTGGCGCCCCAGCGCGAGCGGAACTCCCGCGCCCGCCGGCCTGCCGACCAGCGCCGCCGAGTTGCGGGAGTCCATGATTTCAAGGAACCCGCAGATCGTTGCGGCGCGGCGCGAAGAAGAAGCCGCGCAGGCAGCGCTCACGCGCACCGAGAGCGAACGCTGGCCGGTGCCGGTGTTGAGCGTGGGCAGGACATGGACCAGCGATCCATTTGGCGCCTCTAATTTTGTCGGCCTGTCCACCGAGATCCCGTTGTCCGACGCCAGGCGTGGCATTCGGGCAAAGGCGACGGCCGATCTCAGGGCAACGCAGCGCCGCCGTGAGGCGATCGAATCCGAGGCCGATGTGGAACTGCAGCGCCTTGTTGATGCACTTGCCCAGCGCAGAGCCGCCCTCGAGCGGTTCCGGCAGAACGTCGGCGAGCGCATCCCCGCGCTCAAACAGATGGCCGAGGACGCCTACCGGTTCGGTCGCGGATCCCTGCTGGAGTTGATCGACGCTGCGCGTTCGCGGCTGGACGCGCGCCTGACGGAAGTCGACCTGCGCGCGGCAACCGTCGGACAGGAATTGCGAATCCTGGGATTGACCGGCAAGCTGGGCGAATAAAACACGCAATCTGGCCCCGCGCTCGTCCAAGTTCATGCCGTGTCGGACGAGATTTTTTCTGGCGCCGCGGCCAAAAAAAGGTTAGACTCCGCACCCTTACTGCAACGTGGCCTTGGGATAAAGACTGCATGCCGACCGTACGCGTCAAGGAAAACGAGCCCTTCGAGGTGGCGCTGCGCCGCTTCAAGCGCACCATTGAAAAAACCGGCCTGCTCACCGAGTTGCGCGCCCGCGAGTTCTACGAAAAGCCGACCGCCTACCGCAAGAGGAAACTCGCGGCTGCAGTCAAGCGGCACTACAAGCGCCTGCGCAACCAGACACTGCCGCCGAAGCTGTATTAGTTCAGGACCAAGAATTCGGAATCCAGGGCGCACCAGGCCAAGCCTGCTGTGCCCTTTTGAATTTTTGGCCCACGCCTTTCCCTGAACACTGGATCCTGCATGTCCTATGTCGCTTAAAGCCAAAATTACCGACGACATGAAGGCCGCAATGAAGGCGCACGAGGCGCAGCGCCTCTCGGCCGTCCGCCTGTTGCTCGCTGCGGTCAAGCAGCGTGAAGTGGACGAGCGAAAGGACCTGTCCGACGCCGAAATCATCGCGGTCATCGGGACGATTATCAAGCAGCGGCGCGATTCCATTGCGCAATTCCAGGCGGCCGGTCGCAAGGACCTCGTCGACAACGAGACTTTCGAATTGAACCTCCTGTCCGGATACCTGCCCAAGCAATTCTCGGATGCCGAGATCGCGGAGGAAATTTCCGGCGCGATATCGCAGACCGGGGCGAAGAGCGCGACCGATATGGGCAAGGTGATGGGCATATTGAAGGGCAGGCTTGCGGGACGCGCAGACATGGGCAAGGTGTCGGCGCTGGTCAAATCGAAGTTGACAGGCTAGGAGTTTTTTCCGGTTTGCGAACCGGGAAATTTCGCCTATAAAGAGAAGATGACCAAGGCCCGGGTTCGGGTGGACGGCACTTTCCGGTACGCGGCGTGGCCGCGGTGAAATCAGGCGTGATTCCGGACTCTTTCAAGCAAGAACTGCTCCATCGCGTCGATATTGTCGATTTGATCGAGCGCTACGTGCCGCTGAAAAAAGGCGGCGCGAACTATCTCGCCTGCTGCCCCTTTCACAGCGAGAAGACACCCTCGTTCACCGTCAGCCCGACCAAGCAGTTCTATCATTGCTTCGGCTGCGGCGTGCACGGCAACGCGATCTCGTTTCTCATGGAGTATTCCGGGCTCGGCTATATCGACGCGCTGAAGGATCTCGCCGCGTCGGCCGGGATGAAAATGCCCGAGTTCGAGCCTCGATCCAGGACGCCGGAGGCGGGACCGGATTTGTACGACATCATGCAGCGCGCTTGCGATTACTACCGCGAGCAGCTGAAAAACGCCCCGCGCGCGATCGAGTACCTGAAGGGGCGCGGGTTGACCGGCAAGATTGCGGCGCGGTTCGGCATCGGCTATGCCCCCGAGGGCTGGCAAAATCTGCAGAGTGTGTTTCCGGACTACGCTGACAAGGCGCTGAAGGACGCCGGGCTGGTGGTCGACGGGGAAGGCGGGCGACGCTACGACCGGTTCCGCGACCGCATCATGTTTCCCATCCTCAACCAGCGCGGCTCAGTAATCGCGTTCGGCGGGCGCGTAATCGTGGAGGCCGAACCGGCTGAAGAAACGGGCAAAGGGTCGCCGGGTCCAAAGTATCTTAATTCTCCCGAGACGCCGCTGTACGAGAAAGGGCGGGAGCTCTATGGTCTGTCGCAGGCGCGGCCGGCGGTCCGCATATCGGGCCGGGTCCTCGTCGTAGAGGGCTACATGGATGTGGTGGCGCTCGCCCAGCACGGAATCGAGTACGCGGTGGCGACGCTCGGCACGGCGACCTC
>JBGPLD010000277.1:0-3252 GCA_041486325.1 Gammaproteobacteria bacterium | reverse complement strand
CGCCGCACACGAAGTCGAACTACTGTCGCGATATTTTGGCGCTGCTGGAAGCGGTGGGCGAATTGCCGCTGGAACGCATCCATACCCATGCGATACAGGGCGCGATCAGCCGGCTGCATGCCAGGGGATTGTCCGGCAAGAGTCTCGCCCGGATGCTTTCGGCCTGGCGTGGTTTTTTTGCCTGGCTCGCCCGGCATCGCGGTTTCACTTCGAACCCCTGCGCCGGCGTCCGCGCGCCGAAGGGCGCCAAGGCGCTGCCCCGCGTGCTCTCGCCAGATACCGCAGCCCAGCTCCTCGACGGCGTTCCCGAGGACAACCAGGAAATCCGGGATAAGGCCATGTTTGAATTGCTGTACTCCTCCGGCCTTCGGCTTGCGGAGCTCGTGAGCCTGAATTTGCACGAAGCCCGGGAGCTGATCGGCGAGGCGGAAGTGACCGTCACCGGCAAAGGCGGGAAGACCCGCAAGGTGCCTGTCGGGGCCAAGGCCATCGAGGCGCTGCGCGCATGGATCGAGATCCGGGTAAAGCTCGCGCGGCCGGAGGAACGCGCGCTTTTCGTCGGCGCGCGCGGCGAGCGCATCTCGCCGCGCGTGGTGGAGCGGCGACTTACGCGGTGGGGAAAAAAACTCGGCGTGACGGCGCAGGTGCATCCTCACGTGCTCAGGCATTCGTTCGCCACGCACGTGCTTCAGTCATCCGGCGACTTGCGCGCCGTGCAGGACATGCTCGGGCACGCGAGCATCTCCACGACGCAGGTGTACACGCATCTTGATTTTCAATATTTGGCAAAAGCCTACGACGCCGCACACCCGCGCGCGAAAAAGAAGGCGCCGGCACCGGCGAGAAAGCCTTGATTCAGTCCTCCGGACAGCGCGCTCCCGCTCTCGGCGTTGCCTACTCGATCTGAGCCAACTTGAGCTTGTCGCGGCACAAGCCGGGCGTGCCCTGCCTTACGTTGAAGGCAGGACGCGAGCGCTCGCTAGCGCGGCGCCACCCGTGGATTTTTTCCGGGGCGATCGGCGCGGTTCAGGGTTCTCCGGCGAGCGGAGACACGGTGGAGGTGCGCGCCGGCGGCGGCCGCTTTCTCGCCTGGGCGGCGTTCAGCCCGTCCTCGCAGATTCGCGCCCGGGTATGGAGCTTCGATGAAGCCGAGGTTCCTGGTCCGGACTTGTTCAGAAGGAAGATCCGGGCGGCGCTGGAAATTCGGCGCGCCGCGATGCCTCCGGAGGACGCCGATGCGATGCGGCTTGTCCATGGGGAATCGGACGGCCTGCCCGGCTTCATCGCCGACCGGTACGCGGACACTCTGGTCGTGCAGGTTTTGTCGGCGGGAAGCGAGCGATGGCGCGAAGTGTTGATCGAAATTCTGCGCGAACAAAGCGGCTGCGCTCGCGTCTACGAGCGCTCGGACGCCGACGTTCGCGAACTCGAGGGCCTTGCGCCGCGCGCCGGGCCGATCTCAGGCCCGGAATTCGACAGGCCAGTGGAGATTATTGAGCATGGACTCAAATATGAAGTGGATGTCGCGGCAGGACAGAAGACAGGTTTCTACCTTGACCAGCGCGACAACCGCCGGCGCGTGGGGCGGCTCGCCCGCGGCCGGGATGTGCTCAATTGCTTCTGCTACACGGGAGGGTTCACGCTGTCGGCGCTCTCCGGCGGCGCGCGCTCAGTGCTGTCGATCGACAGCTCGGCCTCGGCGCTGGCGACGGGCAGGCGCAACCTCGCCCTCAACGAATTTGAAACGGGCCGCGCGGAGTGGCTGGAAGCCGACGTGTTCGGTGCGCTGCGCAAGCTGCGCGATGACAGCAGGCAATTCGACCTGATTATTCTTGACCCGCCCAAGTTCGCGCCGACTCCAAAGGACGCGGAGCGAGCGGCGCGCGGCTACAAGGACATCAATCTGAATGCGCTGCGGCTGTTGCGCCCCGGGGGCCTGCTCGCGACTTTTTCCTGCTCGGGCGGAATCTCGCCCGAGCTGTTTCAGAAAATCGTCGCCGGCGCGGCGGCGGACGCTGGCGTCCCGCTCATGCTGCGGGAACGTTTTTTCGCGGCTCCCGACCACCCGGTGATGATCGAGTTTCCGGAAGGGGAATACCTGAAGGGACTGTTACTCGAGCGGCGCTAGCCGTGCCCCGGCGAGGCGAGAGCTTTCGTCCGCGCGGGCATGGTTGCGCGTAGCATCCGGGCGTGCTCTAATGCGCCATTTTTTCGGGGCGGGGCGCTGGAATTTCTCGAATTCAAGCCTTCGAAGCTTATTTCTCAAGTTCTGCGAAATCAAGCACCGATCAAGGAGAGCATGTCAACGCAAGAGAACATGGTTCCGGTGACGATACTCACCGGGTTTTTGGGCAGCGGCAAGACCACGCTCATCAATCGCATCCTCAAGGAACAGCACGGCCACCGGATCGCCGTGATCGAAAACGAGTTCGGCGAAGCGGGTGTAGACGGCGATATCCTGCTCAAAGACACCAGCGAGCAGATCATCGAGATGAACAACGGCTGCGTCTGCTGCACCGTGCGCGGCGATCTCATACGAATTCTGGGAGACCTCCGGCAACGCAGGGACGCACGCACGCTCGATTTCGACCGCGTCATCATCGAGACCACCGGGATGGCCGACCCGGGCCCGGTGGCGCAGACTTTCTTCATCGACGGGGAAATCGGGAACTACTACCTTGTCGACAGCGTCATCACCCTGGTGGACGCCAAGCACGCGCCGAAGCAGCTGGACGATTTCCGCGAAGCCCAGGAGCAGGTCGGCTTCGCCGACCGGATCCTCATGTCGAAGACCGATCTCGTCTCGGAGGATGAGCAGGACAGGCTGCGCAGGCGACTGGTGAAAATGAACCCGCGCGCCCCGATCAAGACAGTGCACTTCGGCAATACGCCGATCGAGGATATTCTCGACATCCGCGGCTTCAACCTGAACGCCGTCCTTGAGCTCGATCCGGCCTTCCTCGAAAACGAGCACCATGAGCATGACGAATACATCGGTTCCTTCGTGTTCCGCTCGGACCGGCCATTTGACAATGCCAAGCTAGAGGAATTTCTTTCGGGGCTGGTGCAGATCTACGGCCCGGACATGCTGCGCTACAAGGGGGTGCTCTACTTGAAAGGCAACGCGCACCGGGTCATATTTCAGGGAGTACACATGCTGATGGGCGGCGACCTGGGCCGTTCTTGGGGCAAGGACGAAAAACGGTCGAGCACAATGGTGTTTATCGGCAGGAACCTGCCGCAGGAACTATT
>JBGPLD010000276.1:0-3253 GCA_041486325.1 Gammaproteobacteria bacterium | reverse complement strand
CGCGCCGAATCGGGGCTGCCGTGCTCGGCGTCAGCGTGCCTCCACAGAATCAGTTCCAATTGCGGCTCGTTCCCGGGGCCCGAAAGCTGCTTTCGGACGAGGCAAGTGATCGATGGGGTATCATGGATACGCGCTCTCCATGGAGCGATGTGCGCGTTGCAAAGGAGGCAAGATGGCCAGAGGTGGAGACGGAATCTACAAGATTGTCGAGGTGATTGGCACCAGCAGCAGCTCTTGGGAGGATGCGGCCATGAAGGCGGTGCAGACCGCTTCGAAAAGCCTGCGCGATTTGCGCATCGCCGAGGTGGTCAAGCAGGACATGAAAGTCGAGGACGGCAAGGTGGTCGCCTACCGTACCCGCGTGCTGTTATCCTTCAAGTATCAGGGATAGGCCCCGTGCGCTCGCCGTGCGGGCGCTATTCCTTGCCGGATTCGGAGATGGCCTTGCGGATAAAGGCCTTTCTCTCGCTCTTGTCCTCGATTTCATCGGCGATCATCAGGTAGAGCTCACCCGGGTCGCGCGCCTTCGCTGCGGCGCGCTTCACCACGATTCGGGCTACCGCGCCGATGTATTTGGAAAGCGACGCTTCGGCCTTTTCGATCGTTACGGCATCGATACGCGATTCAGTGCTGGCCTGCCGTACGGACTGCGGTCGCCCGGACGTAGGGCGAGAGGGCTCGCTCGCAGGCGTCGTCCTGTTGCCGGAGAATTTCCTCACGAACGCGGTGTGCGCCTTGTCGTCGGCGATTTCGCTCGCGACTATCTCGGCCAGGCCCGCGACGGTATGGGCTTTCCTGGCGGCGTTTTCGATCACGATGCCCGCGATCGGGCCGATGTGCCTGGCCAATTCCGCTTCAATGATCTTCAGGGTTTCATGGTCGAATTTCACGCCGGACGGGGTGTCGGCATTCGAGAACGGCATTCGCGCCGTCTCCTGAATCGTGACTGTCCTCTGTTCCGATTTCACGTGTGCCGGGAGCACGTTTCGGAATTCGCCGACCGTCTGAGGGCGCTGTTCTTCGTTCGGGGTGAGCGCCCAGTCGATGGCCGCCAGCAGCTCCGTGCTGTAGCGGGTCCGATCGGCCGCGTTCACTGCGGGTGGCAGCATGTCCTGGCGGATGCGCGCCACCGCGTCGACAGTCCTGTTGCCGGTCACCATCCAATACAGTACGCCGCCGAAGGCATACAAATCGCTCCACGGCCCCTGCTTGCCGTGGGAGTGGTACTGCTCGGCGGGGGCGTAGCCAGGCGTGACGATCACGGTAAGCTCGTTGCCATCTCCGGCCATTCGCGCTGAGCCGAAATCGAGCAATACGGGCGAGCCGTCATCGCGGATCAGAATATTGTTTGGCTTGATATCCCGGTGCAGATAGCGGGCGCGGTGAATAATCTCGAGGCCGTCGAGCAGAGGGTGGGCGATCCCAAGAACCGCCTTCTGATCCAGCGGCCGTCGGCTGCGGATCCACTCGTTGAGGGACTGTCCGGCAACGAATTCCATCACCATATAGGCGGTGCGGTTGGCCTCGAAAAACCGCATCACCCTCACGATGTTCGGGTGACGGAATGAGGCAAGCGTGCGCGACTCGTCGAGAAAACGGGACAGGCCCCATTTGAACGAATCGAGCGCCGAATCCGATTTCGGCTGCACCGACTGGTCATCGCACCGCAGCGCGAGTTCCCCCGGCAGGTATTCCTTGATCGCGACCTTTAGATTGAGATTAGAGTCGGTGGCAAGGTACGTGAGGCCGAAACCGCCGACACCGAGCGTCTGCTCGATGCGGTATTCGTTCAGCGCGTAATCGCGTGGCAGAGCGATATCGGCGGCCATCGGAACGCGACTACCTCCGGTCGATCAGGCTGATCGCCTTTTCCAGGCTGCGGCGCATGCGGTTGAACGACCGCGCCAGCAACGCGACTTCATCCTTGCCCGACTCAGAGAGCTCGGGAACGTCCATGTTGCCGACGCTGATCTGGTCGGCGTCGCCGGACATCTTCGTGATCGGCCGCACGATCAGCACCGACAGCATCATGTTGAGAATGACAAACAACACCACGAATACCCCGGCGAGCGAGGCCATGAAGGTGAAGAAAGCCCTGTTCGCATTCAAGACCGGCAGAGCCATCGGCACAGACACAACCTGCGCGCCGATCACCTCATTCAGCTTCCAACCGAAGCCGTTGTTGGGGCCGTAGAGCTTGATCATGGACGCGGGCGCCAGGTCGGGCGTCGTGTGGCAGGAGAGGCAGGCCGGATCCTTGATCTGGAACGGACGCGCGAGGAACAGCGACAGGCCCGTGGGCGTCGACCGAATTCCGGAGATCTCGGGGCGCCCCAGATTGTTGCGGAATTCCTCGACGATATCCGCTTCCCATTCAACGGCGCGGTTGCGCGGATTGGTCGGGTTGAGCGCCGCTTCCTTGTAGGCGTAATCGGGGTATTTCTTGCGCAGCTGGTTCATGATTTCGGTGGCGGAGAACGCCGGCACGCTTTGCGGCAGGAACTCGTCCTCAACCACGCGGAGCTTGTCGCGTACCTGGCCCACCGTATAGGCCCGCATGGACAGCGCCGCCTCCAGCATCACGCCGGCATTGCGCAGCACTTCGTCGCGCGCATTCTTGTGCAGAAGGTTGTAGGAGATGTAGCCGGATACCGCAAGTCCCAGCAAAAACACGACCAGCAGCACCAGATTGAATTTCAGCCTCAGACCCATGATCCCCCCTATCTGGACAAAGCGGACACGCCTGCCCGACGCCGGCAGACTGTTGCATTATAGACCATTACGATTTGTGCGCGTTGTCAAAGGTTTGGAGACCATTCTTGCCGCAAGGCGGGGGTGATGCAGGAGCGGACCGTGGGTACGGAAGGGTTCCCGCGATCCCATGCCGGAACGCTATTTCTTGTATGGACAGTGAGGCTTGGTGCAGTCGGCGTAAAGGTGCAATGAATGCTCGCGGATGGCGAATCCCCGATCCTTCGCCACCCGTATCTGGCGCTTCTCGATCTCGGGATCGTAAAACTCCTCGACGCGACCGCACTGCATGCAGACCAGGTGATCGTGATGGTTGCCTTCATTGAGCTCGAATACCGCCTTGCCTGACTCGAAGTGGTGACGCTGGAGAATTCCGGCCTGCTCGAACTGGGTAAGAACGCGATATACCGTGGCCAGTCCGATATCGAGTCTCTCGCTCATCAGCACGCGGTAGACGTCTTCGGCCGAGAGGTGGCGCACCTTGCTTTCTTCGAACAGCTTG
>JBGPLD010000275.1:0-3257 GCA_041486325.1 Gammaproteobacteria bacterium | reverse complement strand
ATTGCGGCGACTACCCGATGAACGTGCGCGCGGCCGACATCGACCGGCTGGCGGACATTTACCGCGACCTTCAGCCCGGATTCGTCCTCACGCACTCGCTCGAGGACCCATACAATTTCGACCACCCGCTCGCGGCCCGGGTGACGCAGGAGGCGCTCATTATCGCCCAGGCACTCGGCCACAAGCCCGGCGGCAAGGCGCTCGGCGCGCCGCCGGTGTTCCTCTTCGAACCGCATCAGACCGAGCAGTGCAATTTCAAGCCGCAGGTGCTGCTCGACATCACTTCCGTATGGGAAAAAAAGCGCGCCGCGTTCGAACTGATGGCGGCGCAGGAATACCTGTGGGATTACTACACGCGAGTCGCGCTCAACCGAGGCCTGCAGGCGGCGCGCAACTCCGGTATGAAGAACATCAAGTACGCTGAGGCCTACCAGCGCATATTTCCTCAGGTCATGACCGAGTTGTCGTGAAAGCTGGTTTTTACAGGACAAAGGAAAAGCCGTGAAACGACTTGTCGTTCTCCTGAATTGCGCCTGCGTCTTCGCGCTTGCCGCCGCCGCGTCCCTCGCATCCGCACAGGCCTATCCGGCGCGTCCCGTGAAAATCGTGGTGCCCTTCGCCGCAGGCGGGGTCGCCGACATCACAGCCCGGGTGCTCGCGCAGAAAATGAGCGAGACCCTGGGACAGCAGGCAATCGTCGAGAACCGGCCGAGCGCCGGCGGCATCCTCGCTTCGGAGGCAGTCGCGAAGGCCGAGCCCGACGGCTACACGCTGCTCTTCATCACCAATGGTAATGCCGTGAGCGCATCGCTGTTCAAGTCCTTGCCCTACGACACGGTGAACGATTTTGCGCCCGTGTCCACGGTCGGCTTCTTTGATCTGGCGATGGTGGTGAATTCGGATTCGAAGATCAATTCGGTGACCGAGCTCCTCGCCTTCGCGAAATTGAACCCCAACAAGCTCAACATCGGCACCATCAACATTGGCAGCACCCAGAACCTCGCCGCGGAGCTGTTCAAGTCCATGTCGGGGATCGACGCGCAGGTGGTGCCCTTCAAGGCCACGCCGGCCGTCATTACGGCGCTGCGAGGCAACGACGTGCAGGTCGCGTTCGAGATCCTCGCGCCCATGCTGCCGCAAATCAAGGCAGGCGCGCTGAAGCCGCTCGCCGTCGCGTCGTCCCGTCGGTCCGCTTTGCTGCCGAACGTCCCGACCATAAACGAGTCGGGGGTTCCCGGGTACCAGGCTTCCTCGTGGAACGGCGTTGCGGCCCCGGCGAAGACGCCGAAGGCGGTCATCGAGCGGCTCAACAAGGAGATCAATGCCGCGGTCGGCGACGCCGATGTGAAGCAGCGGCTGCAGAATCTGGGGGTGGATGCGCGTGCGGGAACGCCGGAGGCGCTGAAAGAGCTGCTTGTCGCCGAAATTGCCAAGTGGGGCGCGGTCATCGAGCGCGCGAAAATCGAAAGGCAGTAGCAACGCGCCCGCGACCCGGCTCCGCCTGTGACCAGACCGATCAGCGCGCCCGATCCGCATCCGGTCAAGCCGAAATACGCGCCTTCGCCGGGCGCGTGCGATTCGCACTGCCACGTCTTCGGGCCGGCGGTGAAATTCCCGTATGCGCCGGAGCGCCGCTACACGCCGCCCGACGCGCCGAAGGAAAAGCTGCGCGCGCTGCACGACCATCTCGGCCTGTCTCGCGCGGTGCTGGTGCAGGCGAGCTGCCACGGCACCGACAACCGCGCGATGCTGGATGCGATCGCGTGGTCGAACGGGGAATGGCGGGGCGTCGCGATGGTCGGCGGGAACGTGACGGACAAGGTTCTGGAGGCGCTGGCCGCGGGCGGCGTGCGCGGCGTGCGCTTCAACTTTGTCCGGCACCTGGGCGGCGCGCCGGACCTCGAGGCGTTCGAGCGCGTCACCGGGCGCATCCGTGGTCTCGGATGGCACGTGGTGCTGCATCTGGACGCCGAGGACATCCTGACCTACCGGGACCGCATCGAGCGCATCGAGATGCCCTTTGTCATCGACCACATGGGGCGGGTGAAAGCCGCCCACGGGCTCGAGCAGCAGCCGTTCAGGCTGCTGCTCGAGCTCATGAAAAACGAGCTCGCCTGGGTGAAGGTGAGCGGCGCCGAGCGTGTCTCGTCGGCGGGCAAGCCGTTTCACGATGCGGTGCCGTTTGCCGCCGCTCTAATTGCGGCGGCGCCCGACCGCGTGCTGTGGGGCACGGACTTTCCGCATCCCAACGTGAGCGTGATGCCCAATGATGGCGAGCTGGTGGATCTGTTTACCATGTTTGCGAACGACGAATCGACGCGGAAGAAAATTTTCGTGGACAATCCGGCCCGCCTGTACTGGCCGGACGTAAAGCTTGTGCAGCCCGGCTGAGCGGCAATTCACGCAAATACGGGGTCGAAAAATACCTGCTCGACTCGCTGCGCGAGACGTTTCCCGCGATCGACTGGGAAAAACAGGGTAGCTATTTCTTCAGCCGCGTGGCTAAGCAAGGCAGGCGCCGCGCCGAGGAAATGCAAGAAGCCGCGAAGACCGTCGAAGACATCGGCCTTGTGCCTCACATGGCCGCAGCCACGGCGCAGCGGCAGCATTGGATGGCGACGCTCGCGGCCCGGGGCGTGTTTTCCGCCCTGCGTTCCTCGAAGCCGGATTGGCGCGAATACGCCGACAGCATTATCGCTGCGCAGGAGAGCGGCGACTCGGATCCGCGCAAGTGGCTGAAAAGGTAGCGTTCTCGATTCTCTGTAATATTAGGCACGAGCTTATCTGCTATTCTTGAAATTATTGCGGGTTTTGGCTCCGTTTCATCGGGCGGAAGCAGGGTAATTTCAAGAGGAACCAATGCGTCGGCCATCCAGGACTGTGGTGTTGATCGGGTCCCTCGCCGTGCTGGCGCTGTGGATCGCGATCGACTCGAAGACCCGGATCGATCCCGCGGTTTCTCCCGCGATTTCCTCTGGCGGAGCCTCGCGTGAAACCGCGGGATCCGGTGCTGCGACTCCCGCGCCGGAACTCCCCGCGCGTGCCGCGCTGCGCGGTATAGGTGCGGATCCGTTTTCCCCGCGGTCCTGGTTCACTCCGTCCGCGAAACGCGCCCCGGCACCTGTCGTGGCTGCTCCGGTCCCTTCAGCGCCGCCGTTTCCGTTCCGCTTCGCCGGCCAGCTCCATCAGGATGCGGGGATACGGGTTTTCCTCTGGCGCGGCGACGAATTCCTGCCGGCGAAGGAAGGCGACACCCT
>JBGPLD010000274.1:0-3274 GCA_041486325.1 Gammaproteobacteria bacterium | reverse complement strand
CGGCATGAAGAATCCTAGCACCGGTATATGGCCGATGAGCGCGAGCGCGACCCCAAGCAGGAACAGCTCGCCGCGGAAGCGCCGGACTACATCGGCGATTTCGGCGGCGGTTCCATGGTCCGCGAGCGCGTCGTAGCGGAACACGCGTTGGTTGAAGTAGCCGAGCAACACCATAGGCAATACCGGCCACAGCAGCGGAATCAGCCACAGCGGCAAGGTGATCGCGAACAGCAAGACGAACAGGACCAGCGCGACAGCGGCATTCCAGATACTGCCGATGACCGTACCGCCCTTTCCCCGGGCGAGCCCCGGATAATCCCGCTCGCCGACATGCGCGACCAATGCCGGCATGGACACTATGCTGATGATCAACACCGCGGTGATCAGTACGACCGGCACGAACAGGAGAAGCAGCAGGAGCCAGCCGAACCACGCCGCGATCAACCTGAGAGGCCAGATCGAGATCGCCCACTCGTAGGCAGGCACCTGGTGCATCTGCACGTCGATCCAACTCGCCGCCTGGCTCCAGTACAGCGCGGCGAGCGTCACCCAGATGACCAGCGCGACGATCACCGGCCAGACCATGAGCCAGAGCATCTTCGGATGCAGCAGGCTCGCAAACGCCTTTGCCAACGCCCTCAGAATTCTTTCCATTTGGACATCCTAATTGACCACCGCGAGATGAGCCGCGACAGTATGTCTAACACCCTAATCGATACACTGCTTCGCGACTCGATCTCGCGGAGTTAAACCGGCGCGAAGCGTGAGCTTCGCGTCCGGCTTTAACGGAATATAGTCTGCCACATCTTCAATAGGCGCTTTACCGACACCGGCACAGGTGTCTTCAGCTCCTGCGCGAAAAGCTGCACCCGGAGCTCCTCCAGCAGCCAGCGGAACTGATCGAGCCGTGGATCGCGCGAGCCGGACTTGAGCTGCCTCGCCTGCTCGCGCTGCCATTGCGCGTGCAGAGGCGCGAATTCCGCGGCGAGGCGCGCGTCGCGCGCGGGATCGGCGCGCATCTTGTCGAGCCGCAGGCTGGCGGCCTTGAGATAGCGCGGAAAGTGCTGTAGTCGCTCGTAGGGAGTCTGCTCGATGAACCGTTTGGACAGGAAGCGGGCGATGCTCTCCTGGATGTCATTGCAGGGCCCGGGAAACGCCCTGGACACCTGCTGGAGCTTTTTCTGCAGGGCCGCGTGTTCGAGAAGGATCGCCGCGACGAGCCGCGTGATTTCGTTGGCGAGCAGCGTGACCCGCGAACGCGCCTCGTCTCGCCGCAGCTCGAACTCGGCGCGCGTTCGCGGCCTGGGCTCGTGCATGCAAGCGCGGTCGAACGCCGCAGCCAGAAGCTGCTCCTTCAGCTCGGCGGTCTCACCGAAAGCCGTGAACTGAAGCGCCATCGCCTGCAGCCCGGGCAGGTTTTTCTCGATGTGGCGGGCCTGTTCCCTGAGCTGCAGCATGAACAGCCGCCGCAGTCCCGCGCGGTGCGCCTCGCGTGCCTTGTCCGCCGAATCGAACACTTCGAGACTGACCGAATCGCCGTGGTCCGCGAGGCCCGGGTAACCGATCAGCGTCTGCGAGCCGCGCCGAACTTCCATCACCTCCTGGAGCTCGCCGAATTCCCATCCGGTGAATTTCCCCGAAGGCGCTTCCGCGCGCGCCAGCTCGGCAAATCGTTCGCCGGCCGTTTCGCCGAGCTCGGCGCGCAACTGCGCAAAATTTCGCCCCATCGCGAGCTGCCTGCCGTGCTCGTCGATGACGCGGAAATTCATGGACAGGTGAGCGGGCAGCATCTCTTCCCGGAAAGCGTCGGGCGGAATCGCGAGGTTCAGCTCGCGGCGCGCGTAACGCGCGACAGCCTGCGCCAGCGGCACGTCGGCGGGCTCGTTCGCCGCGAGGAAAGCGTCGATGAATTCCGGCATTGGTCCGAGCTGATGCCGGAGCTTCTGCGGCAGCGACTTGGCCAGGCGCGTGATCTTCTCGCGCAGCAGCCCCGGCACGAGCCAGTCGGACCTCGCCGCTTCGACCTGATTCAGCGCGACCAGCGGCACGGTGAGCGTCACGCCGTCCCGCGGCGAACTCGGCTCGTGGTGGTAATCGAGCTCGAGGCTCCTCCCCGCCATTTCAAGCTGATGCGGAAACTGCGCCGTGGTGATTCCGGCCGCCTCGTGGCGCATCAGGTCCTCGCGCTTGAGGAACAGGAGCTTCGGGTTCTTCGACTCCGCCTCCCGGCGCCAGCGATCGAAGTCCGCACCGTTGTGTATGCCCTCTGGAACGAGGCTGTCGTAGAAGGCGTAAATCAGCTCGTCGTCCACCAGCACGTCGGGCCGACGCGATTTGTGCTCGAGCTGCTCGATATCGCGAATGAGTTTGCGGTTGTGCAGGAAAAAGGGCGCGCGCGTCTCGT
Organism: Gammaproteobacteria bacterium; assembly: GCA_041486325.1. Lineage (GTDB taxonomy): Bacteria > Pseudomonadota > Gammaproteobacteria > Burkholderiales > SG8-39 > VBDM01. The sequence continues at coordinate 870 of JBGPLD010000274.1, read as the reverse complement.
ACTCGCCTTCGACGAGCGCCTGGCGAATGAAAACTTTTCTCGACTCCACGGGGTCCATCGGACCGTAATGCACGCGCCTCTTGGCATACAGCGGCAGCCCGTAGAGCGTGGCGCGCTCGAACGCCGCCACGCGGGCAGGCGTTTTCTCCCAGTGCGGCTCGTACTGGTGGCGCTTCACGAGATGCGCGCCGACCGATTCCAGCCACTCGGCCTCGATCGTCGCGACGCAGCGTGCGTAGACCCGCGTGGTTTCAGTGATCTCCGCCGCCATGATCCAGCGGCCGGCTTTCCTGCCCACGCCCGAGCCGGGATGGACCCAGAAACGCATACCGCGCGCGCCGAGGTAGTTGGCTTCTTCACTCTTCATGCCGGCGTTGCCGAGCAGTCCGGCAAGCAGCGAACGGTGAATCTGCGGATAGGTGGCAGGCGTCTGCGAAATCTTCCAACCCAGTTCGGCAACGAGTTCCTTGAGTTGCGCGTGGATGTCGCGCCACTCGCGCATGCGGGTAAACGAAACAAAGTGATCGCGGCAGACCTCGTGCAGCTTTCGGCCCGATTTCTTGTGCGCGAGCGCCTCTTCGAAGAATTTCCACAGTTTGAGCCAGGCAAGAAAATCCGACTTCTCGTCGTTGAAACGCTTCTGCGCCTCGTCGGCGGCGCCGGCGCTTTCGCTCGGCCGGTCGCGCGGGTCCCGCACCGACAACGCCGCAGCGATGATGAGCACTTCTCCCAGCGCGTTTTCCGATTTCGCCGCAAGCACCATTCGGCCGATGCGCGGATCCACCGGCAGCTTTGCGAGCTGCCCGCCGATTTCGGTCAGCCCTCTGTCTTCGTCGACAGCACCCAGCTCAGCGAGGAGCGCATAACCGT